>CAZCCC010000023.1:0-21141 GCA_964497245.1 uncultured Gammaproteobacteria bacterium
CCTGGGACGCCAACTACATTTTTTATCGAGAGACCGGGCTGCGCCCAAAAAAGTTCGAGACCGAGATACTTCACATATTTATAAAATAAAAAATGAGCGATATTATTCCGCTCTTTTTTAGTTTATATAATCTTCAGATTAATTTTAACTTTCACATCGTAATTAAGTAACAAGACGTATTCCGTACAAATCTAAATTAGCACTATATTATCTTTCTTGCCAAAATAATTAATCTACGACTCTGAAAGTTAAAAAGAGATCCGTCAAAATCCCCGAAAATTATTTCAACCCTTAAGCCATTTCTCTCTAATAAATATTTAATCTCTGGCAACATAAATAAATAAATGTCGGAAGTATATTCTTTTCTCCTTTTTCCCTCGTTCCATTTTCTGATCAGTTTCCAACGCATGGTCAGCAGGTTAAACTCCTGAATTATTGTAACCTTTAAATCATTGGAAAGCTTTGATATTTTCTTACTACTCAAAACGCCCGTCTTCTTGTTTAGTTTGCCCTTCTTGATTATTCCTTCGAGCCTACGAGCTGGATTATTTAAATCGAGAATTAACAAACTATTATTTTTTAAAGCCTTAACAATACCTTTAATTGTATCATCATGATCTTTATGATTATAAAAATACCCAAAAGAAGTAAACATACAAATAACGGCGTCAAATTCATTTTTGAACGGCAATTTTCGCATATCACCAAAAATAAAATTTGCCCCAATTTTTTCCTTTTTGGCATTTTCTTTAGCAATCTTCAAAAAATGTTTTGAATAATCTAACCCAGTCACCGAACAACCTGATTTAGCCAACATTAAAGAATGTCGACCATAGCCACATCCTAAATCTAATATTTTCTTTTTAGAAATAGGCTTTAATTTTTTTATTAAAAAAGAGACTTGCTGATTAGTAATCTCTTCGGGAGTAGTATCAATATAAGTTTTAATGTAATCCTGATTAAAAATATTTTGCCACCATTCTTGTTTAGTTTTATTTCTTTCTTTTTTCATAAGCATTTTAAAAAATATGGGAGAGGAAAGACTAAAAAATCCATCTATCCTCTCCACTTGACTAACCTCCTATTGCTCTATCAATGGCCTGCGGATCAAGGCTATACGGCTTGGGACATTCAAGCAGTTCGGCCCTAATCCCATGTTCATCTAGTATTGGCTGGACGACGTCTTTGGCAAAGCGATAAAGCGGACAGGCACTATCGTCTACCGCCAAGACGCTACCGTGAATTTCCCATGCCACCTTGCGACAGCCACCTCCGCAGTAAGGAAGCAGCTCGCAATTTTTGCAAGCAGTAGCTTCAACTGGCAAGATTTTGAAGGACTGTGCCAGATCACTGTACCAGATTTCGTCCAACGGCGTCTGCCTTACGTCACCCAGGACGAAGTTATCAAAGGCGGTACAGGGAGTGACCTTGCCGTTTGGCTTGATCGTAATTGAACCACGCTTGTACTCGCAGCAGCTGCTCTCTGGACGGAATAGGTAGTAAACCGGCTCTCGAAGCAATGCCGACTTGAAGATGGAACTGATCTGATACTGCATTTCGCCCGATGATGATACTGCATGTCTGACGAGCATCTCATAGGCTTCAAAAACATCGGACCACTCGGGCATAATCAATTCCTTGTTAACTATTGTTTCACCTTGCTCGCGGGGAACCGAAATGCGCCAAAGCCGAACGGTACCGAGACTCTCAAGAAAGCGGGCCATTGCCACAAGATGTCTGACATTCTGCTTAATGACAACGGTATTGACCGTCACTGGAAATCCAGCTTCACTAACCCGTCTGATGAAATCAAGCGTTTTGGCGAAGTTGCCTGATCCACGCATGAAATCATGGACCTCGGCGGTATGACCGTCAAGGCTGACCAGAAAACGAGTAACTACCTTCTCTTCTTGAAGTGCCAAAATCACATCTTCGCGATAGATAGTCCCATTCGTAAAGATTCCCGTAAGGTGCACTCGTTGCCTTGCTAAACAGGAAACAAGTTCGGGCAAATCCTTTCTCATAAAGACCTCACCGCCAGACAAGACACAGTTAGCCACGTTCAAGCGTCCGAGTTGTTCAACCAGTCTTGCCATTTCTTCGGTAGTCAATTGGCCACTGATGGCCTCCTGAAAAGTCTGCCTGCCATAGCAATGCTTGCATTTGCCAAAGAGGTTACACCAACCAGTGGCATCAATGTGGACCTCGCGAAGATATGGAGCCATGGTTAATGAAGGCACTTCCATCTTCGACGGCTTACCACTTATTGCCACAAGCTCGGCTCCACGAAGAGTCTCCAAAAAACCCACAATATCCTCGGTTGGCTGATTGAATTCCTTGACCAACCACTGGATATCTCGCTCCCCGTTGCAGGCATGAAGAATCTGTGCCTGCAATGAGTCAAGGACGAATTCGTCGCCTGTCTGGTATTGGTGAAGGTAGAAGTCACCTTCGGCACCCCTGACCAAGCAATCAACCAATTTCGGATACATGGCTACTTCCTTTCTTGAATGTTGGTAGAGGGTGGTGCTTGGATAAGCGACCACCCTCTACGTGATCTGCGCGGTGATCAGTCCGCGTCCATGTCGACGGCATCCTTCAGCGTGCGGCTCGATGCCTTCTGACGCTTCTTGAGCTGAAAACCTTTCAGCATGACTCTCACCTCCTTTCAAACCTCTGGTTGCAGTTCACTTGTTGTGATTTGAGACAAAGGACAGTCTAGCAAGTGGCTAGTTTCTACTGGCTTTTTAGCTTAATAAACCACCAAAAGTCAACCAATTACTAATTTAACCTAGTATATCTTAAAAATATACAATATTTGCTTAAAAAAGTCAACAAAACAAAGAAAAAACACACCAAAACTGGAGCGCTGTATTGATTAGTGTAAGTTGTTATTTAAACTAAGTTACTAAATTATCTAGAAAACATTAAGCTTAATTTCAGTCGATTAATTTTTCTACCACCACCAAAACTTCCTGAGGAGACTTTTCGCCCTTAGCTAAATATTCGTTAGCGCCTAAACTTAAGCCTTTCTTTTTAGCCTCAATTGAATTTAAATTAGTAAAGACTACAACCGGAATGTTCTTAGTTTTAGGATTATCTTTTAGTTTTTCTAAAAAGACAAACCCTAATTTTTCAATCGCCTTATCTTTACCAGGTAATAGAATGTCTAATAAGACTAAATTAACATTATCAGTTTCGCAAAGCATCATCGCCTCATCAATATCTTTGGTCGATAAAAACCGATAACCGTGGTTATCAAAGATTAAATGATAAACATCAATTAAATCATTTTCGTCTTCGACAAATAAAATTGTTTTCTTTTGGACCATAACTACTTAATATTTAAAATTAGTTTAACTCGGCTGACAATTTCTGTCGGCAACACTTCCGCTTTAGACCAAAAACCGACTGCTCCCAATTTTTTTGACTTTTCCATTAAATCCTTTTTAATGAGATTGGTTAATAAAACTGCGGGAATATTTTTTGTTTCCTTATTGCTTTTTAATTTTTCTAACACTTCCATGCCATCCATCTCATCCATAACAATATCAAGTAAAACTAAATCCGGCTTTTCTGATTCAACTTTTTGTATCCCCTCAATGCCGTTAGTGGCGCTGATTATTTTTAATCCTTCCAACTTAAACTTGGTTGAATACAAAAATACCTGATCCGGATCGTCCTCAATTAGAAGTATGGTTTTTCCTTTCTTACTAGGCATATTATTTACCTTTGTAAACCGGCAAACTTATAATAAAGGCTGTGCCCTTATTTTCCTGACTTTCAAAACTGATTTGGCCGCCCTGGTGGGCTTCAACAATCTTCTTGATGATAAAAAGCCCTAAACCGGAACCGTCAGTGTACATATTAACGGCATTTTTGGCTCGGCTAAATTTGTCAAACATCTTTTTTTGGTCGGTTTGAGGAATGCCAATACCGCTGTCGGCTATCTTTATTATAACTCTATCATTGTCCTGTGACAAAATGATATTAACAAATCCTTTAGCCGTATATTTAATGGCGTTATCAACCAAATTATAAATGGCTTGTTCCAAAAAGTCCGGATCAGCTAAAATTTTAGAAACCGGTTTATCTGGTTTTTCAATTTCAAACTGCAAACCCTTTTCTTTGGCTTCCGATTGCAAATCTTCATAAACCTCATTAATAACTTCTTCAATTTGAGTCGGTTTAATACTGCTTGGCACCAGTTCAAATTCGTCAGTGTCCATTTCCGAGGCTCGCAAGATGTCATTAATTATGGTGCTTAATTTTTTGGATTTGTTAAAAATATTATCGATAAATTTATTTTGTTGCTGCAGGGGTAATTTTTGAATACTGCCTTCTTTAAACATTGAGATGGTCCCTAAAATTACGGAAACTGGAGTTTTCAGTTGATGGGAAGCGATGTCTAAAAATTCAGAACGCATTTGTAGCAATTTTTTTAAGTGCTCGGCTTGGGCTTTAAGTTCATCGGCTTGCTCCTTTAAGTCCTCTGTTTGTTCATCAACTTTCCCTTTAAGGGTTTTACTGAAATCCTGAACCTCTTTGTAAAGTCTGGCATTGTCGATGGCAATTCCCGCCTGGAAAGCCAAAGTGCTTAAAAGTTCCAAATCTTCTTTGGTGTACGCGTCATTGGAGAGTTTGGAACCCAAAACAATAATGCCGATCAGTTTTTTATTGCTCATTAACGGCAAACAAAGTGAGGCTTCGATATGCTCCATGTGGTCATAAAGATTTTTAAATCCAACCTGGTCTTTTTTGTTTTTGGCGTCGCGAGCGATTAAAAGCAATTCATCACGCACCAGCGGGTTTTGGCTTTTTTGCAAATATTGAGTTAAAAAATTATCCTGCACCAGTGAAATCCCGTTTTGCTCGTTGAAACCAAGTACTTTGGCGATTTCAAAATGAACCGGCTTTTGCTTTTCATCAATTAATAACACCCCAGCCCGATTGAGCTTCATGGTTTGTTTGATTGTGTCAACAATTAAATTGACGATCTGATCTAAATCGTTAAGGTAATTTAATTTTTGTGCCAAAGCATTAATGGTCTGCTGATAATTATAAAGGCTGGCGAAAAAGTATTTATTGGCAATAATTTCTAAACCTCGATTAACCCCAAATAAAACAGCGACAAAGATAGGGGCGATAATTATTCCGGCCAAATAACCGCTGGGGGAAAAGACCCCGCCGAAGTACTGAGTATAAGCCCAGGAAATTAAATAAAAAATACCGTAGGTAAACGCCGCCACGCCTAAATAGATAAAAGCTTTTCGAGCGGCAATCCGGATATCCATTAACCGATATTTGATTATTGAGTACGCAATGGCGGCGACATAAAACGAAACTAATATATTGGCAACCGGCGGAACCGGAATTTTATACCATAAAAAATAGTTAGTTGAACCGCCGGCAAAACCAACTAACATTCCGATAAAAACATATTTAATTTGCGACCTTATAATCCCTCGTGAATTTTTATATTTATCAAACAATAAATAGGTTGCATAAATAACATAGGCAAACCAAACAATCAGAAAAATGTGATAAACTGGCCCGGGCAGTGGCCAAAATTCATAGGAAAAGATATGCTCGATTCGGTTGACAAAAAAGGGCGTGAAATCAAAAAGAAAAAAGATAACAAATAATAAATAACTGAATATTAAAAACTTTTTTCTTTTTTCGAACAACTCTATAAGCGCGAGGACGAAATGAAAATAGGTTATCGGAATAAAAACGGCGCCAGCCATAAACACCCGACTCCAGAATAAAGCCGTTTCGGCATTATTGGACATCTGCCAGAAAAAATAGCCGAAGCTCCAAAAAGCCACACTTCCCGAAAAAAGAGCAAAGGCAATATTAACCCTGCCTTTTTTATTTTTATAAAAAACAAAACCACCGAGTAATAAGCTCGTTAAGAAATTAACTAAGGCCGAAAAAGCGTAAAAATTCATATTTTGAGGAAAAAAAGAAGCTCGAGAACTCTGCTTTATTATAGCATTTTTCTCGAGCTTGAGCCACCTAACGGACACTAATCCTTTTGGGCAATCACCAGGCCGTGGATCTTGAGCGGCTCATAGATGAGCCGATAATCGCTGAACCCCGCTTTGGTGACGATTTCCGCCAGCTCGGCAGGAGTGCGATAAATCATCGCCCAGTTAATCACCCACTTCAGGAAGTGCATTTCCATGTTGTGGTGGATGTTGCAGGTCAAAAAGATTCCCTTAGTCTCAAGGGACTGCCGGATCTTTTCAACCAGCCGGATGGCTTTGTCCTGCGGGATGTAGTCAAGCAGACCAAGCATCTCGATGACTTGCGGCCGAAAATCTTGGGAAACCCGAGTGACTTGAGCGACGCTGGTCTTGACCGTCTCGATTTGGTCGCCAACTCCATAGCGATCGGCCAGGAGTATGGCGTAATCCAAAGCGGTCTGATCAATGTCCAGCAACAGCGCTCGGACTCGAATTCCCTTGACCTTAAGTTCGGCCATCACTTCAATGACGCCCTGAGCCGAACCTGCAGCCAACGAGAGCAACCTAACTTCTTGGTGGTTGCTAAACCGCAGAATTGCTCGCCTGATTTCTTGTTTGACGAGCTTAAGTCGGTTTCTGACTGCTTGGGCATTCATCATCCCAATCCAGAAATCATCAACGAGCCCGCCGACGGTTTTCTGTTGACCGAACGGATGATTGTAGATGATGTCCAGAGCTTTCCATGAAGCCTCTCCTTGCTTGATCGCGCGATTCGACAAACCCAATCCATCAAACCAGAAGGTGTTGATGTTCAGATCGGGTTTGCCAAGCCACCGGCAGAATGACTTTTTCACAATCACCCAGAATGTCAGAAGCCATGAAATCGGCATGGTTAGAACATAAGGCCAACGCCTTTTTTCAAATTCCGCCGATTTGACCGGCAACGTTACTGCCACGGTGCCAGTCTCGACTTCCGGCAACTCTGGAATGGTGGCGATTTCCACCATTGTTGAAGCAACCCGACCATTCATCGTTAACACCTCCTTTCCGTAAATGTGCGTTTTTGATTAGTCGCCTTAAGGCAACACCATATACTAGCATAATACCACAAAAATGTCAAAGCCAAAAATCCTAAAAATCTTCAAAAATCTTCATGGCCTTGATTTTTTTCGCTAAACATGCTAGTATACCATGTTAGATTGTTTTGGTATTTGACCTTTGAAACCACGAACCTAGGGAGAAAACCCATGAGACAGCTAATCGTTTTGGTGATTTTGTTCTCAATAGTAGCTTCACCGGCGTTGGCTGGTGGGGTAATTCGGCCCGGAGCAACATTGGGACCAAGGGCGCTAGGAATGGCCGGTGCTTACAACGCCGTGGCAAGCGACGGCTCGGCGTTCTACCACAACGTCGCCGGACTGACTCAAATCAAAAATAACTTTATTCAGCTCAACGCTGATTTGGTTATTCCTCGATTTGAATTCAATTCGCAGGAGTCGGAGTTCATCCTTTTTCCGATGCCGGAATTGGCGGGAGCAATGCATCTGTCCGATAAGCTGGTGCTTGGCGGCGGCATCTATGCGCCGTACGGTTTGGGAGTTACTTACTCCGACGGACCGTTTCAAGAAAGCCTACTGGCAGTGGTAAATACGACACTGTCTTTAAGCTACCAGCTTACCGATACTTTATCGGTTGGTGTCGGTGGAGATATTGGCTACGGCCAATTGATCTACAAATCTTCACTACATCAGATTGGCGATGTCGTGATCAAGCCGCTGTTTATGGAAACCCAAGCTGATGGTTTCGGCCTTGGCTTCCGAGCGGGAGTTCTGTGGCAACCGGCTGATTGGTTTTCTTGGGGCTTGAGCTACTCGTCCGCAATGAAAATTGATCTGTCGGGCAAAACCGGAATTCAGCTTTTCGGTCTTGATCTTGGAACCGACAAGTTTGATGCCAGCGTCAGCTTCCCTGCCCGCTGGGGTACCGGTATTGCCTTGCGACCGGCAAACGACTGGCTCGTAGCTCTGGATGTCAACTATTTCGACCATCGCCAGACTGACAACATCGACTTTGATTTCAAACTCCTGCCGACCATCCGTCAAAAACTGGATTGGGAAAGCAACTGGAGTACACATCTCGGAGTTGAACACCAATTAGACGAACACTGGACAGTCCGCACGGGCGTTGCATGGATGCAACATGCCATACCAAAAACCACCGCCAATCCGATTGTTCCGGATGGTGATGGCTGGTGTGCCGGTCTAGGAGTTGGTTACCAGAAGAACAACTGGTCTGTTGACGTCGCCTACCTGCACGCTTGGGCGGAAAGAGAAGTTGAACGGTCGCTTGGCCATCTTGCTCCCGGAGATTACAAGGCAGAAGTCGACGTCGTTTCGGTCGGTTTCACCTGGAAATTCGGAGGGTAAAAATGACGTCCTCCCCGCACTCAAAAAGCCACCCTTCGGGTTGGCTTTTTTCATACGGGGTTTCCTTTGCTCCGCTACTCATGAGAACTCGGCAGTAATATCAACACCTCGGTCATAAGAATTCTGCCTATCTATGTATTTTCTAATTTGTTCTTCATTTAGCCCAATAGTCGACACAAAATACCCAACAGACCAGATACCGCTGTGGCTATAGATTTGATCAATAAATTTGAAGCGTTTTTTTAGATAGGCGCTGGAACAAGCTTTCAGCTCTTGAACCACAGCGGCTACCGGATAAATAGGCGGAATCTCAATTTGAAGATGAACGTGATCAAGACCGGTGTTGATATTATGGAAATACCAGTCTGGATGTCTACGCGCCGAGTTATATATTATTCTGACCAATTCCGCCCTAACATAGTATTTCAAAATTTTGCGTCGGTACCTCGTACCCCACACAATATGATACTGGGTCTGATATACGCTATGGTTTAGCTGCCGAATTCTCATGCTAACAGCTTAGCACACTGCGTGTGCTAAGCCCATTCATCCCCGCACTCGTTCGGATTTTTGATTCAAAAATCCTCACTCTTACGGGGTTTCCTGTAAGGAAATAAAAACGACTGGCACAGCCAGTCGCATCGTAACTACTGAGGACGGAGTCACATCTGTCCTCATTTTTTTAAAAACGTTATTACTTTTCCAATGTCAATTTTTTATCAGTCAGAACCAATTGGCTTTTCAGGCAGGACAGCAACTCGCGCTTCTCGCTGGTGCCGCCTTCCCTTAAAATGTATTTGGCGTATTCTCTCAGGTTAACATTTTTTTTGCCTTCCGTTGGCGCTTTGGCCGATCCGAAAACTTTATTAAACTTGTCATACCTCTCGATTTCTTTTTCCAGTTTATGCTTCATGCCTATTTCGTTGATATCAATTTGGTCCATCATCTCAACCAGCTGGTCGATTAATACTTCTTCTCGGGTATATCCCGACTTGCATTCTTTGTCTTTGCTCCGGGTGCAACCGTAATAGACATAGCGATTTACCGTGCCGTCTTTCAGATTTTTAAATTTCTCGCAAGCAGTTATGCCCGAGCCGCATTCGCCGCACTTTATCAATCTAGTGAATGCAAACTCGCGATCCATATATCGACAATTCTTTTCTTTGTTTAGCTGACCTTGTGTTCTTTGAAACAGTTCTTTGGTAATCAGCGGCTCATGTTTTCCCGCATACCAATTGCCGCTTTTTTGGGGATATTCAAACTCGCCGTAATATAAAGTATTTCGCAACAGGGTATAGAGATTGCTTAAAGACAAATACTTGCCATTTCTTGTTTTGAAATTGAGATCTTTTCGCAACCATAGATACAGCATTCGTCCGCTCCATTGTTCATCAGCGACTTTTTCAAACACCTGCTTGATAATCGTCCCTCGTTCGGGATCAATAACGATTTCACACTTTCGGTCACTCTGTTTGACGTTCAAATAGCCGGTTGGCGCTACGAATGGCCAAAGTCCCATCTCGATTCTGGTTTTCATGCCCCGCTTGACATTAATGCTTTTATTGTCGTTTTCCAGTTTAGCCTGCGAACAAAGAATCATTAAGAGAAACTTTTCGTTTGGTGAGTTAGTAAATTTTTGCGTAAATGTTTTTATTTCAACCAACATTTTTTGATCAATCAAATCAACCAAAGAACCCAAATCTCCGGCATTACGGCTTAATCTGTCCGGAGCCCAAGTCAAAATCGCGTTAAATTTACCAGACTTCAAGTCCGCAATAAGCCGATTGAACACCGGCCTTTGTCCTGAAGCTTTGGCCGAATGGGCTTCGCGATAAACCTCAGTAATGTTTATTTTTTCTTTTGCCGCAAGGTCATACATTTCTTTGATTTGCGAGTCAATTGAAAGTGCCTGTTTTTCATCAGATTCGCTTGATTTTCTTGCATAAAGGCAATAACGCAAGGGCTCTAAAGTTTCTTGGGTTGTCATAGATTTTATCATTAATTATTAGGTTATCCGCTGACATTGATGACACAACCCACCTAGGTAGTCTAGAGTGGGTAGTAGATAGCTTGTAGATAACTAATTTTGCTAATTTGAGCAAATTAGTTAAGATGTAAGCTATGAAAACCTATGAACACTTGACACTATATTTGAGGCATGATATGCTGATTAGAGTCAATATGCGTAAAGATATTAAAGCAAAACTTAAAGGAATGCCGGAATTACTCTCAATTAGCCAGGTAGCTGACATTTTTAATATTCACCCCGATACACTCCGAAATTGGGAAAAGGAGGGTATTTTAGTGCCCATGCGGGTTGGTAAGCGTGGTGATCGTAAATATCGCCCTCAAGACATTCAAGCTATTGTGGATAAAATGGGTAGCAAATTGACCCTCCCCCAGCTTGAGTCATTTTTGTGGAAGAGCGCTGATATCCTCCGAGGAAAAATTGACAGTTCCGATTATAAAAAATACATCTTTGGACTTTTATTTTTTAAACGAATTAGTGACGTTTGGGACGAAGAGTATGAAAAGGTGATGAGGGAATATAATGACGAAATAATCGCCCGGGCTGATTATAACCATCGTTTTCAAGTCCCGAAAGAATGTCGTTGGTCGGTTGTCGAAGAGCGAGCCGAAAATATAGGTCAAAAGTTGAATGAAATTTTTGATAAGCTAGCCAACGCCAATAGCCCTAAGCTTGATAAAATTTTTGCTGATCTTGATTTTGCAAATAAAGATCGTTTCCCTAATGAAACAATTCAACGATTAATTAATCATTTCTCGCAATATAATTTTGGTGACACCTATATCAGCACTGACGTTCTTGGCGATGCATATGAATACTTAATCAAACAATTCGCCGCTGACGCAGGCAAAAAAGGCGGCGAGTTTTACACCCCGCGGGAAGTTGAACGAATTATTATTCAGATTTTGAAGCCGCACCAAAAAGATCATATCTATGATCCGACAGTCGGCTCCGGAGGATTTTTATTGGAAGCATTCCACCATCTTCAAGAAAAAGAAGGCGAAAAGGTAGCTCGTACTCTTTATCTCTATGGTCAGGAAATAAATATCGGAACCTTTGCCATCGCTAAAATTAATATGTTTCTTCATGGTCTTGATAGTGCCGATATTCAGCGGGGTGATACATTAGCTAATCCTCAATTTTTAAATCCAAATGGTAGTCTCAAAACTTTTGATATTGTCGTAGCTAATCCACCATACGCAATTAGTGATTGGGAAGACGAAATCTTTAAGTCTGATAAACATGGTCGTCTTGATGGATACGATATGCCGCCGAAAAAAACAGCTGATTTCGCTTTCGTGCTTCACATCATCAAGTCGATGAATTCAAATGGACGAGCTGGTGTGGTACTCCCACACGGTGTGTTATTTCGAGGTGGCGCCGAGGGGCGTATTCGCGAGCAGATTTTAAAAAATGACTTGATTGATTCCGTCATTGCTTTGCCACCAAAACTTTTTTATGGTACTGGCATTCCAGCGGCCATTTTGATTTTTAATAAAAATAAATCAGACAATCATAAGGGTAATGTTCTAATTATTGATGCCGAAAAGGATTTTTCTGAAGGCAAGAACCAAAATAGCTTGCGTCGTCAGGATATTGAAAAAATAATTAAAGCTCACGATGGGTATAAGAATGTTGAGGGCTATGCTCGGGTTGTTAGTTTAAAAGAAATTGAAAAGAATGATTTTAATCTAAACGTTAGGCGTTATATAGAGAATAGAAAAAAAGAAGAAGAGATCAATGTATCAGGTGTACACAAGGAATTAGTGACCCTCGAAAAAGAACGTGCGGAGATTGATAGGCAAGTCAGTTCTTATCTTAATAAATTGGGGTATTAAATTATGAAACTTATAAAATTTAGAATTAAAAATTACAAATCAATAATTGATTCCGGTGATTGTTATTTTAGTGAAAAATTAACTATCCTTGCTGGAAAGAATGAATCTGGCAAGACTTCTGTTCTAGAAGCTCTTGAAGATTTTCATCAGGACCGCTCCATAAGGGATGAAGCGAAACCAATTGAAGGAGATGCTATTCCTGAAGTGTCCGTCTCATTTAAACTTGTCCCCAAGGACATAAATGAAATTTTTGAAACAATCGAGGCTGGTATGACCATTTCCAAAGACATTATGGTTACTTTAACTAAAAAGTTTGGTGTAAAAATATACGCTTTAGATTCAGAATCTCGAAAACTCCTTGGTATTTCAAGGATTTATGAAGTTACAAAAAAGCAAATTTTGGAATCTATAAAAAAAATTGATATTTTAATTAAAAAAGCTGGCCGCGATGTTAAATTTCCACTCCTTGAGAAACAAAGACTAAGTGAATTCAAAGCTGAAGTTGTTACTTTTAAAACTCAAAATTCGGATCTGACAGATATTTCCGCAGAAGTAGAAAAAGTTGAGAAAGCTATAGACGATTTTTATGCTCGTGAGAAGCTGGCTACAAGGTTTTCTGAGGAATTTGTAAAAACTCAGCTCCCATATTTTATTCTATTTTCATCTTTCGATGATGAATTTCCAAAATCAATTCCTATTGCTTCGCTTGCAAAAAATGATTGGGCACAAGATTTGGAAAATGTAAGTAGTTTTTCAATTGAAAAAATGTCTTCTAGTAACCAACAGGAACAGTTTAAGCATGAAAACTCCGTAAATATTGATTTTTCCAAAAAATTTGAAAAGTATTGGAAGCAAGACAAAATAAAGTTGCAAGTTAAAAAAGATGGTTCTGATTTAAATTTTTGGATTATAGAGAATAATAAACCCTATTATCCATCCCAACGCAGTAAGGGGCAGCAGTGGTATTTATCTTTTTATGTAAAGATTGTTGCCAGATTGCAAGAAGATAAGCCAAATATGATTTTAATTGATGAACCAGGCCTTTACCTTCATGCAAAAGCACAAAAAGATTTATTGCAAGTTCTGTCCGAAAATATAAACGACAATCCTGTCGTATTTTCAACTCATTCTCCATACCTAATCACCGAGGAAAATCTCGAAAATGTAAGGTTAATTGAGAAAACTATAAAAGGTAGTAAAATTTTAGGGAAAATACACGCCCATCCTACGGCCGACAAAGAAACCTTAACGCCGATACTTACCGCTATCGGTTTAGGAATCAATGATTCGATTACGAATCTTGATCAAAAGAATAATGTTGTTGTGGAAGGTCCCGAGGATGTTTTTTATTTACGAGCGTTTAAAGAGTTAGAAAAAAATGATATAGCGGTTAACTTTATTAATGGAGGAGGTGCTCCTAACATGGGCATTGTTGGTGCCGTTCTTGAAGGTTGGGGAGCGGATGTTTATTATCTTTATGATAATGATCAGGGTAAACGAGATGGTGCAAAAAAATTGAAGGCATGGAAGGTACTGCCCGAGGTAATAAAAAAGGTTTTAAATAAAGATGGTTCAACTATCATTGATATTTTTGACCACGAGGACTTCAAGACATATGTGATGGATAGTCCAACCTTAACTTATGATGGAACCAATTCCGATTACATAAAATCATTAAAGCCGCGTCCAGATAAAGTATTGCTTGCTCGCATGTTTTTACAAAAAGCCAGAGCCGGTTCCGTGTCGCTTAGTGATACTACCAAACAGAACATAAGCCTTCTTTTCCAGGAGATTGAGTTTAAGCATGCAAAATAAGACACAAATATTATAAAAGGATGGTAATAGATAAACCAAAGTTAAGCATCTCAACAAATACAGCTAGGAGCATTCCTGCTATCAAGGAAGCATTTGACGGTTTTGATGTTGAATTTAAAGGAATACTACAGCAAAAATCCTTTGGTGACATTGCTATGCAGGTGATAATTTTTTTGTCCGGGGCCTTTATTGGAGGAGCCACCTGGGACCTGTTTAAGGTTTCTGTCCGAAAATTGTTAACGAAATTTCCCAATGCGCAAATTATTATTAGAGATTCAAATTCTATTATGTATACAATTAAAGATGATAATAATGTTATGGTCATTGTAGTTCCGGATCGAGTTCATGAATTTTCACATATTCAAACATTAGATGATTTGATTCAACACCTTAAAAAAGATGACTAATGCTAAACCACAATATAAAATCCCAAAAGGATGGCAAGTAAAACAGATTAAAAATTTGCTTGATTATGAGCGACCTGATAAATATATAGTCGAAAATGATAGGTATGGGGTTGAGGGTATACCTGTTTTGACCGCTAATAAGTCATTCATTTTAGGGTATACTGATGAAAAAAATGGTGTTTACAAAGATGTTCCGGCGATCATTTTTGATGACTTTACCACAGACAGTAAATTTGTAGGTTTTCCTTTTAAAGTTAAGTCTTCAGCAATCAAAATCCTTAAGGAGAAATCTGCTGATGTGGATTTACGTTTTGTTTATGAAAAAATGAAGTCTATTAATTTTCCAACGGGAAGTCATAAACGATACTACATCTCACAATATCAGAATATGGAAGTCATTGTCCCTCCATTTAATGAACAAAAAAAGATCGCTGAAATTTTAAGCACTATAGATGACGAAATCCAAAAGACTGATGAAATTATTTCTACAACGGAAAAGCTCAAGCGCGGATTAATGCAGAAAATTTTTATTGATAGGAAAGATTGGGATAGCTCTAACCTAGACGATGTTGCAACAATTATTATGGGTCAATCTCCGAGTTCAAAAAATTATAATGATGTTGATGATGGAATACCTTTGGTACAAGGCAACGCTGATATAAAAAATAGAAAATCAATAAAAAGATTTTCAACTTCAGAAATCACAAAAAGGGTAAATAAAGGAGACATTCTGATGACAGTTAGAGCTCCAGTTGGTCACATTGCCATAGCCTCATTTGATAGTTGCATTGGTAGAGGAGTTTGTGGAATCCAGTCAAAAAATATAGACAAAGAATATTTATACTATTTTTTAATCAGTCAAGAAGATCAATTTGAAAATAAAGCTCAAGGGAGTACTTTTACTGCAATAAATAGTAATGAGGTAAAAAGAATAAAAATTTTCTTTCCAAAAAAATTAGAAGAGCAGAAAAAAAATGCTGATGTATTTTCGGCGGTTGATAAAAAGATATCAGTCAATTATAAATTAAAAGAAAAATTGACTTTGCTTAAAAAGGGTCTTATGCAGGATCTTTTGAGCGGAAGGAGAAGAACTATATGACATCTGAAAAAATAAATAAAAAAACCAAGACAAGGGAAATTTACCATGCTATCAGTAAAGATCCTGAGTTTGATATAAAATCACGCGAGGTTTTTGTAAATAAACTATATGAAATTGTCTTTCCTTTTAACCGACAAGGGGCGCAAAAATATTCTTTAATCTCGGAAATTCATTTTGACGGCGTAAGCCGTTCGGATCTTAATGGATTGCGAGGGATGACTAGGGGGTATGGTTTTACCCATGATACGGTAGCCATAGTTTCGGTTTTAAATGAGATTTTCCCTGCCATAGCAAAGATTATAATTTCTAAGAAACCAACAAGCGTTAACCGACGCAAGGGGGAATTTACTTTGAATGTTAATGATTATAAGACAATATATTCGACTCTTAGACCTAAAAATCAAAAACATTCGCAGGATCTTAAGATTACTATTCATAATATTTTGGCGCAGGCCGGTGGTCTTGGTTTACGAACAAAAAATATTCCTTATATCTCGGGGTCGGTTAAAGGAATTCTTAAAGAAGTTACCTCTTCAAATAGCAAATTGTCTGATTCTGATTCAGCCGCAATACTTGATTTTGCGCAGACTAAAATTGAAAATTATGATGTTGATGCAGCTACTTTAATTCACACCAAAGAAAAAATTGACAAAGTATACTTTGATAAAGTTATATCTCGGTTTGAGAAACTACTTGCTATTAAAAAAGGAGTTGGAGCGAAAAGGTTAGAGCAGAAATGGCATAATTTTTTTAAAGATAATTCTTGGATATTTTCTTATCTTTTCGCTGCGCCACATTTTCTTTTTCAGGATGAATACTATGTCGGAGGGCAAAAAGGTTCGGGTAAAGAAGCCCGCTATGCAGATTTTATTTACAAGAACAAGCTGGTAGATAGTGCAACGATAATTGAAATTAAAACTCACAAGACTAAAATTCTTCACAAAACAGCTTATAGGGTGGCTGGTAAGGTTTATCCGATATCATCAGATATAACTGGGGCAATAAATCAAGTCTTGGATCAGAAAAATACTTTGCTAAAAAATTATTCAAATGTCGCTCAAAATGACTTTGAAATTTTTGACCCAAAATGCATTATCGTGTCGGGAACTGTCAAAAGTATCCCGAAAGAAAGAATGAAAAACTTTGATATGTTTCGCTCTAATTTAAAAAATATAGAGATAGTTTGCTTTGATGAATTACTGGATAAAGCTAAACTATTGTTAAGTCATTTTGTAAAACCCAAACAAGTCAGAAAAAGAAAGGAAAAGAAAAGACGTTAATATGAAATTCAACGAGCAATACACAGTAGAGAACCACATTATAAAGTTTCTTCAAGAGAAGCTAGGTTTTAAATACATTCCACCGCAGGACTTTTCAAAACTACGAGAGTTTGAAAATGAGTTCATTATCACCTCACATCTTCTTGAAGCTATTAAAAAGATTAACGATATTGAAGAAGATGAGGCGTTATCAGTAGTGCGTGAAATAAAAAAGATTGATAATAACCAAGATTTTCTTAATGCATTTCGTAATGGCATCAACTTGAAGGATCCGAAGACCGGTAAGATGCGAGATTATAAAGTTGTTGATTTTACCAATTCTGAAAACAATCGTTTTATTGTTACCAACCAGTTCTATTTTGAGGGTAATTCTGAAAATATCCGACCGGATATCATGGCATTTTTGAATGGTTTGCCGATTGTTGATATTGAGGCCAAAAGCCCGACCGCTGCAAGTAACGTTAATTATTCAAACGCTGTTGGCCAGATTAAGAGGTATGAGAAAAATGCCTATAAACTTTTTTGGCCGAACTGTTTTAATATTGCAACTGACGGTTTACAAACTGTTTATGGTGCCACCTACGCTTCGCCCCAGTATTTTTTACGCTGGCGAGATGATGAGTTGGAGAAAGAAGCTGGTGGAGAGTTAGAGATGACTTTGGTCGCTCTGCTGGAAAAAAATAGGCTTTTGGATATCATAAAAAACTTTATTTTGTTTGAAAAAGAAAAAGAGCAGATTGTTAAAAAGATTGCTCGCTATCAGCAATTAAGGGCAACCAATAAAATTGTTGAGCGAGTCACTGATGGCAAGGTAAAAAAGGGATTAATTTGGCATACTCAAGGATCCGGTAAGTCGCTAACCATGTTTTTTACCGCTTGGAAGTTGCGATTTGAAGAGCGCTTAAAAAATCCAAAGATTTTTATTTTGGTTGACCGGATTGATTTAGACGATCAGCTGTATGAAACATTTGTTAACTGTGGTGGTAAAAATGTCATTCGGGTTGAATCTCGCAAAGATTTAGAGAAAAAGATTAAGTCACCGGAGCGTGGTATATTTATTTCCACCATTCAAAAGTTTTCTGAACTTGGTGACGAGATTAAAAATTTAGACGAAAATATTATTGTATTGTCTGATGAAGCTCATCGAGACAATGAGGGCGTCTCAGCGATTAATGTGCGTAGCGCCATGGAGAACGCTTATTTTTTTGGCTTTACCGGTACGCCAATTGATCGAACCACACTTAATACTTTCAGGAATTTTAGCGCAGAAGGTGAACGCTATCTTGATTATTATTCTATCCAGCAAGCAATTGACGACGGTGCCACTATCCCGGTTACTTATGAAGCTCGGCTGTCTAAATTTTTTATTGATGAAGAAAAGCTTGATCAGCAGTTTGATGAGTTGACTAATGATCTTGATGATAAGCAAAAAGAGCAGATTTCTAAAAAATACGGCAAGAAAGCAGCGATTGTAAAGTTAGAACGACGAATGAGAGCCATTGCCCAAGATATTGTCGAGCATTATAAGTTATATGTGCAACCAGCCGGGTTTAAAGCACAGATTGTTTGTTATGATCGTGAAGCTACAGCCACATATAAAAAGCTACTTGACGAACTTATTCCTAAAGAATGGTCTGAAGTAGTCTATTCCCCAGGCGACCCAAATACTGACTTGGAAGAATTACGAAAATACAACATGACAAAAGCCAAGCGTGAGAAAATAATCAATGAATTTAAAGATCCGACTAGCTCGCTTAAATTTTTATTGGTCTGCGACATGCTTTTAACTGGTTTTGATGCCCCTATTGAGCAGGTGATGTATCTGGATAAACCACTTTGGGATCATAATTTGCTACAGGCTATTGCCCGAACTAACCGAGTATATCCAAATAAAGGCGCTGGGAAAGTTATTGATTATTATGGTATCACCAAGAGTTTATACAAAGCTTTGAATTTTGACGAGAGTATTGTTGATTCGGCAATGCTTAATATTGATAAACTTAAAGAGGAATTCGAAGAAGTGTTATCTGACGTTACGGATTTATTTACCGGCATTAACACTGAAGATCCATCAATTGATAACCTGCGATGCTGCTTAAAGATTTTTGCCGAGAACCAGGATAAGCAGAAGTTTTTTCGAGACAAATATAGCCGTCTTAAATTATTATTTGAAATTTTATCACCAGATCCATTCTTAAAGAAACACATTAGAATTTTTGAATGGCTAACCAGTGTATTTTTGGCTTTTGATAAAGAGTATGGTTTGAAATCTAGCGACGCGGAGCTGCTGGCTGAGTATGGCGGAAAAGTTAAACAGCTTATTCAAGATCGTGTTGACTATGAGGGGATCACTAAAAACTTCCGTGAATTAAGCATCCACGATCTCTATGTGATGGAACGTCTCAATAAGATGGATGATGAGGAAAAAGCTATCAACCTTGAAAAAATGCTTAAGCAGGAAATTTCCATTAACCTTGATACTAATCCGGCGTATAAGAAATTTAGCGAACGGCTTTCAGTTATTCGTCGCGAGTTTGAGAAAAATCAGATTGATTTATCAGAACGCATCAAACGTTATCAGGAGCTTTTGTCTGATATCAAGAAAAAAGCTGATGAGGCAAAAGAACTTGGGTATACACTTAAAGAGTATGGGTTGTTTGTCGTTTCTGAGGAATTTATTACTACAAAAGACGAAAAGTTAGTCAAAGAGTTTATCAAAGATATGACAGCACGGCTTGAAGACGCTTTGGATCAGAATTGGCAGGAGTCTTCCAAGAGAGATGAATTTCTAAAAGAAGTTAAGCGTACACTTCAAGAAGTTATTCTTAAGGATTATAAGAGTAAGATTGAAATAAACGATTTTCACAAATACCTTAATCGTTTGGTTGATATTGTAATTAAAAAATTCTAATGCAAAAACAAATTACATTGCAAAATAAAACGGTTGCCTATACACTCCGCAAGAGTAGGCGGGCAAAGCGGATGCGTTTAGCGGTGTATTGTAATGGGGCGGTGGTAGTTACTACGCCGTACGGTTTGCAGGAAACTATTTCCGAAAAGTTCATCAGAGAAAAAACCGATTGGCTTTTTTCTAAGATTGCTTTTTTCAAACAATTTCAAGGTAAATTGGCTGCTCGACACAGTGCAGAAGACTACTTTAAGTATAAAGACCAAGCGTATGATTTAGCTTTGCAGCGAGTAGAATTTTTCAATCAACAATATGGGTTTTCGTATAATGCGATTAGAATCAAAAACCAAAAAACACGGTGGGGCAGTTGTTCCAGAAAAGGTAACCTAAATTTTAACTATAAGATCCTGTTTTTGTCAGAAGCAGTCCGGGATTATATTATTGTTCATGAGCTTTGTCATCTTAAGGAGTTTAATCATTCAAAGAAGTTTTGGAATCTAGTGGGGCAGGCATTTCCAGATTATGCTGATATTAAAAAGAAGCTTAAGCAGAGTCATTTAAACTTCTATTAATAATGGCACAATTTTTCGGACAACGAAGAAAATACTCTAAGTATATGCTCTGGACTACTTCAGTAGCCGCTTTGTTGTATGGTTTTTTAGGAATAGGCTCTTTTTATTATCTATACTATAAGTTTCAAAATAGACTTTTCGATCCACTTTTTTTAATTCCTACTGTAATTATTTTCATTCCAATTTTTTTTCTTATTTATATTTTGTATAAAAAATTTGATATCATGTCGTTGCAGTATTCGTTGGGAATAAGGGGTGAAAGATACATTGCAAAGGAGCTCCAAGGCCTTTCCAGTGAATATAGCGTTTATATTGACGCGATGGTTAATCCAGAAAAAGGGAATATTGACTACATTGTCATTGGCCCAACAGGAATATTTACCATTGAGGTTAAAAGTCATAAAGGAGTAATCACCCATGACGGATTAACATTGTTACGAAATGGGAGTAAATTTGAAAAAGATTTTTTGAAACAATCAATGGCACAAGCCATGTCTTTACATCAATATATAGCCGGAAAATTAAATACGGAAGTTTTTGTGAATCCTGTAATTGTATTTTCTAATTTTATCAAAGTAAACTTTGGATTGAATAAAGTAAATAATGTTTTTGTTATTCAGAAGCAGTGGCTGAGGAAGCTAATAGAATCGCAAAGAATCACCAATTTTCCGATTAAAAGAGATTTAGTTGAAAATGAGCTAAAGGCTTTAGTTAGAACCGTTAAATCGGAGTAATTTTAGAGCAGGTAACCTGTAGATAACTCAGTCTTCGCAAAAACCCTAACCTAAGCTAATATAC
>CAZCCC010000024.1:0-19982 GCA_964497245.1 uncultured Gammaproteobacteria bacterium
TTTTTGTCATCATCTGACTTTTTTGTATTGCCATCGGGATTTTTGTTTTTCAAAGTTTTCTCGATCTTTACCTGCTTGTTCAAGTTCGGATCACGCCAAGCTTCCATCATGTCTTTTAATTTTTCCAAGCGTTCATTGGTCAGCAGGCCATCTTGATCATTCATCCGAATCGCATGGTTGTGATTGTGGGTGACTTTTTCCACGAATTCTTTGCTTCTGGTTTTCAACCAAAACAAGACATAAGTGGGAATGCCGTCTTTGATTCCCTGAATGACTCTGCTTTGCGCCATATCCGATATCAGCAAGGTGCCTTCTTTGCAAGCGTCTCTGACTTCGGCGGCGAATTTCCGGTCTTCTTGTGTCCAGCGATAAAAAGTGGAGGGATTGATACCGGATCTCAGGCAAGCCGTTACGATAATCGGATTTTTTCGCAGTTCTTCAAGTAAATCTTTTTTTACTCGACCTTTTCTTTTTTTGACGGTGACGGCCCGAGTCTTTGCCGGGTCCTTTTTTGCTTTTTTTGTTGTCATATTTTTTAAGTTAGTATCGGTTGGTTTATCTTTTTCGGTTTTTGTCCGGTTGTTTTTTCCCATCTTCGCAAAATCACCTGGGCATACACCGGAGACTTTTCCATCAAAAAGCAACGGCGCTTCATGGTGGTGGCGGCTATCAGCGTTGAGCCTGAACCTCCGAACGGTTCGATTATGATGTCGTCTCGTTTGGTCAGCACTTTGACATAGGGGATGAGTATTTCAACGGGTTTGGTGCCAAAGATTATGCCTTGCCCCGATGACTTTTGATCATCGGCTTTGTAACTTATGAAATCGGTCGGACAGATTTTTTTGCCTTTTTCATAGCCTTCCCAATGCGGTTTGCCGGAGATGGCAAACAAGGCGTTTTCATATTCTTGCTGAAGCAAAGAATCGGTTTCTTGATCAACATTCAGTTCAATGTCGCCTTCGGTTCCCATTAAAGCGATGTCGTGTTTGTTAAAGAATCGATGCTTGGCGGAAAATCCCTGGGTGCGGTTTGGTAAATGCCAAACGATGGTGTTTCGGTATTTCCAGTGTTTCTCCAGCTCGTTCCATATTACTTTCAGATTCTTGGGATTTTCGAAAACAATAATGGAAAAGTCGGGCTTTTGGATTTTGGCTACATTGTTCATCCATAATTCGGTGAAGTTGTCGGGCAATACGTCTGTTTCCAGATACCGGCGGTTTTTCTTGACGCCAAAGCCGGTGGTGACCCCGTCTTTTTGTTTGGTTTTGCCTTTCAGATAATCAAGCAAATAAGGAGGGTCGGTAAAACACATGTCGGCTTTTTCGTTACCCATGAGCTTTATGACGTCGGCTTCAACGGTGCTGTCACCGCACATCAGTTTCGAACCGTTTAACTCGTAGATGTCGCCTTTTTGCACTGAAATGTTTTTGATATCCAACTTTGCCAATTCTTTGTTTAAGTCAAATATTTCCGGCTCGCTTTCAAGTCCGAAAATTTCATCCAGTTCTTCGGAGCTGAAGCCGATGTCTGCAAGCAGAGACTCGTCAAATTCCGCCAGCAGGGTATAGTCGAATTCACCGACGTTTTTGTTCAGTCTGATGTTTAATTCTTTTTCTTTTTGTTCGTCGGGGATACTGACATATACCACCGGCACTTCTTTGTAGCCCAAAGCTTTTGCCGCTTTAATTCTGAAATGCCCGCCTATCAAGATATTTTTGCGGTTGGGGGCGCTGTTGGCAATCACCGGGTCACAAAACCCGAAACGCTTCAGTGATTCAGTCAATTGCTCCAAAGCTTCTTTGGTGTGTCGACGCGGATTGTATTTTGTCGGTTTCAGCTCTGAGATCGGTAAATGAATGATTTGAAGATTCTTTGTTTCGTTCATATTTTTTTATTATTTTTTAGACATACCCAAAAACCGACCCTGATACGGGTCGGTTTGTTTTACAAAAAAAGACTTTAAATTAAAACAATATAACCCGTAACAGGTTTTATTGCCTCAATTTAAAGTCCTTTGATCGGCTTTTGTCTGTGTCCTTTCGGGCTGTGACTACTTACCGAGCCAGTTTTCTCTTTAAATTCTTTCGGAACTCACTTTTCATCCTTAAATTGTCCTGCTGGGGCTTGCCCAAGTGGACCGGATGACGAGTGGAACCTTCCTCAGCTTCACGCTAATTGGTTAGGCTCATTTGATTATCAAATTTTAAAGGTATATATTAATAATATAATAAATGGCTTATTTTTCAATATTTTAACTGTGGATAACTTTTGCCGACACCAGTGACACTGTCGATACTATTGATACTGATGTAAATTATCGATTTAAAAAATTATGAGATTGATAAATAAAAAAGAAATCGCTTTTGCAAAGGACACTTTGGCAGAAGAGAATTTGCCTTTTCCCGTTGTGTTGTATCCCGGTCACTATGGGACATTTTTTGCATTCAAAAAAGATGATCGGTCAAAGCCTTGTTTTTGCTCGTGCTCTTATGAGGCGATAGAAAATTATTTAAAAATCAAATCATTGAATCCTGTTGTCTCGAATACGGATCCTTCGAGGATGTTTGTTTTTGATTCTTTGAATTTTCCAAATTCAGTCGTTAAAAAACTAATGGGTATGAAATTGGCGGATAATCCGATCTACTCGCTCAGCTTTGAAGATAAATTATGTCACGAATGTAATCATGCGATACCATCTTACAGATTTTGTCATGAGATGTACGGGGGAGCATTCAAACAAAATTTCGGTTGGTATATCAACAAACAAGCTTATGAGTGGGGGATTCAACATATAACCGATGATTTTATTCCCGATTTGTGTCCTGAAGAGTTGCGTCTGATGTTGTCAGACAAAAAAATATCAGATGCAAAACAAAAGCGTAATGATTTTTTGAGGCGTGATGAAATTTTGGCCGCTTCCGAATTTTCAAAGATAATTCAAAAACATCATCGCAAAATATGGAATATCATAGAGAATGAGGTGAGAAGAAAATTCGGGTATAAAAATATTGGAGAGCAATGGACGAGCGAGACGATATTATATTATATAATCAAAAAACTTTTTCCCGAGCATGAAGTGTTGCGTCATTACCGACCAGATTTTTTAAACGGTCTGGAGTTGGATATTTTCATAAAAGAGTTGAATATCGGGATTGAATATCAGGGCATTCAACATTACAAGCCGATAAAACATTGGGGAGGGTCGGATGGCTTGGCGAGGTTGAAGCACAGAGACAAGAAAAAGAAAGTTTTTTGCCGTCAAAACAATGTGTCTTTGATTTATTTCGAGTACAATGAGGGTTTAAGCGACTCACTGGTCATGAGCAGGCTTAGAGGTGTGATAAATAAAAATTGTTGATATGAAATCCGATCAATACCAAAAACAAATTGTTGACCGTCTTCTTCTGATGTTCAATCAAGAATCGGTAAGGTCTGAATGGGATTCGGTGCAATATGACGGACATACCGGAAATCATAAAATGATATATGCGCCGAGGATTGATATAGCGGTCGGACCGTTTAATTCGCATACGGATATTGATTTAGGTGTGGACAGTACAAAAGTAATGCACTCTCATATTTTTACCAAAAGATTGGTTGAGAGCTCATTAAAATATCGCGGGTCGTTAGACAAAATTTGGAACGGAGTTTCGAGATGTTATTTGGCGATTGAGATTGAATTTAACGGATCATCGAAACATCTGTTTGGAAGTATAATTAACGCCAGTGTATCCGGTTCAATCGGGATAGTGATAGTGAATCAAGATAAACTGAAGAAGGCGGAGAGGATCTGTAATTATATATTTCGTCTGGAGGATCTTGATAGATTAGAGTTGAATGGACTTAAAAATTTGATTATTTTCGAGAGGGATGATTTTTTAAATTTTTTATCAAAAATCAAAAAAATCTAGTTATGCTATAAAGCCCTGATTAAGTCAATTTTCGTTAACTCATTTTTCCTTTTTACACTGTTGCATTCATCTCATTTACCCCGACCTAAGTGGCTCAAATTCCGTTATGGTAAAATAGCTAAATAACCCTTTGAAATCCCTAAATACCTTGGCACCCAACAATAGTGGCCTGCCAAGACATTTTTTATCGAGGACCGACCTATTTGGCCTAAACCCAGCAGAAATTTTGTAAGTGGCAAATTATTTTAATATATTCTCATATATCAAAAATCGCCGAAATGGCGATTTTTTAGTAGTTTTAATTTTAATTGACAAAAATATAACTTTATGATATACTTTATTGTTATCAGAACACCGTCCTGAAACTATCCCGAATAGTCGGGATAAAACTACAGCCAAAGGAGGATGACGCTGATGTTAACGAAAGCATTAACCCCATCCAAGCCCGTTACCGAGGGTCAAATCGGTAAGGTTCAAGAACTGCTCGGATCAGCCATGCGCAAGCACGCATCGGAACTGCCGAGCGACTCGGTTCAGCTTGTGGTCAGCCAAGAGGGCGATGCCCTTCAAGCCGACTTGCTGGCTGTTATTCGCAAGCGTGTCGAGAGGCGAGTGAACACTATCGTTCGTGTCGTGTCTAAGCTCGACCGCACTCGCAAACCGCAGCAGGTGCTTGACGCCACCGGACGCTTCCAGTATATGGACAATTCCGTGGTGGCCACCATGCCTTCAAACGGCACCGGCGTGGAGGAGAATGTCACCGTGGTGTTCTTCAAACTCGGTCGCAACATCAGTGATGACGAACTGCAGCGCGAGCTTGACGAACGCGGCCTGACATCCGATCCCTACGCCCAAGCAGCGGTCAACGAAGCCGACCCGGCATTCGCCGACGAACACCCCAACGGTACCCACTGGAAGAATGCCAACGGCAAATGGTGTTTCGCGGCTTTCAAACGGCACGATGACGGGCGCAGCGTGGGCGTCGGCCGCGACGACGGCGACTGGTTTGTCGGCTGGTGGTTTGCCGGCGTCCGCAAGTAAAGCGCTTTGGCGCTTTGCCCCTCATGACTTCATGTCCTTATGTCCCTTTGATTCGTATCCCCGCACTGACTCTATTTAAACAGAGCTGGTGCGGGCGATTTTTTTTATTCCCGCCACTTCTTGATGAACTCGAAGTGGCCTTGAGCGTGACCAAAAGGTCATAGGCGGGCAGGCAAAAAAATGGTAAAATAACTTTGGATAGTAAACGAAACAGCTTGCGGTTAAGCCTGCCCGCCGAAGCGGCAGCACAGGCGGGGCTTCGGGCGGTTGAATTCTGAAATAACGAAGCGACCAGAATAATCGGCGATACGTTGCCGGTTAGAGCGTCAATCGTTGTTTGAAAAATAAAAAAATATTAATTATCTAAAAATTTATGGAACAATTTATTTATGAAAATCAATGGGTTGTCTGGCTGATTTTAGCAGTCGGTTTATGGACTCTTCCCTGGAAAGGGATAGCCTTATGGAAATCAGCTCGGCAAGGCCAAAAATGGTGGTTCATTGCCCTTTTGCTGATTAATACAGTTGGATTTTTGGAAATAATGTATATTTTTATCTTCAGCAAAAAGAGTTTAAAAAATATCCAATAAATTAAAAGTTTACATTATTAAACAAAGTTTATGCTTGTTTTTATATTAATTCAATAATTTGATTATGAAAAAAATTTATCCGTCAAAACTTAAAGTAGGGGATGAAATCAGAGTTATTGCTCCGGCCAGATCGTTGGGCATAATATCCGATGAAATCAGAAAAATTGCCAATCAGCGTTTTGGCGACTTAGGGCTTAAATTGAGTTTTGGCAAACATGTTGAGGAAATGGATGAGTTTAAATCTTCAAGCATTAAGTCAAGACTAAAAGATTTGCACCAGGCTTTTGCTGACAATAGTATAAAAGCAATAATCACAGTAATTGGTGGTTTTAATTCTAATCAACTTTTGGATTATATTGATTGGAATTTATTAAAAAAAAATCCAAAAATTTTATGTGGCTACTCAGATATAACTGTTTTAAATAATGCCATTTATGCCAAAACCGGAATTGTGACTTATTCAGGTCCTCATTATTCCACTTTTGGTATGAAAAATTATTTTGACCACACTTTGGATTATTTTAAGAAATGTCTTTTTTCCAATAAGCCGTTTGAAGTGTTGCCAAGTGAGTATTGGACTGATGATATGTGGTATCAGAACCAAGAAAAAAGAAAACCAATAGAAAACAAAGGCTTTTTGGCAATTAATCAGGGTAATTCAAGCGGAACAATTTTGGCTTCCAATCTTTGCACTTTTAATTTACTTCAAGGCACAAAGTATTTTCCGCCGTTGAAAAATAGTATTTTGTTTTTAGAGGAAGATAATTTGGAAAGAAATTATACCGCCGTTGGATTTGATCGTAATTTACAATCACTTATTCATCAAAAATATTTTAAAGGAGTCAAAGGTGTAGTTATTGGAAGATTTCAAAAAGAGTCGGAAATTTCTGAAGATGTGATTAAAAAAATTATAAAATCAAAAAAAGAATTAGAAAAAATTCCGGTTGTGGCAAATGTTGATTTTGGACATACTGATCCGCGTATTACTTTTCCGGTTGGGGGAATTGCAGAAATGTCAGTAAAAAAATCAGGCATTAAGATAAAAATAATCAAACATTAGAATCAATTTGGCTTTGGAATAAAGGGTATTAACCGCGGAGTCTTACACGCCTTAAGTCGCCAATAAATTAATATTATGAATTTAGAAAAAATTAATCAAATATTGGAATCGTATCCGCCTTTTAGACGCAAACAGGTTTATGATGCGATTTTTCATCGTTTGATTTCTGATTGGTCTGAAATTTCCAATTTATCAAAGGAGTTGCTTGAAATGCTTAAAAAAGAATGTCCCTTGGAAATTAAGGCGAAAATTTTTCAAACCAAAGATAAAAAAACCATAAAAGCTGCAATTAAATTGTCAGATGACAAAGAAATAGAAACGGTTTTAATGAGGCACAAAGACAACCGAAATACAGTCTGTGTTTCCTGTCAGGTGGGTTGCGCTTTGGACTGTGCTTTTTGCTCAACCGGCCAACAGGGCTTTTGTCGTAATTTAAGTGCTGAGGAAATTATTTTACAGGCTTTGTTTTTTACTCGGTTATTAAAGAAGGAAGGAAAAAGGATTACCAACGTAGTTTTTATGGGTATGGGCGAGCCTTTTTTAAATTATGATAATGTTATGAAGACAATTACTTGGCTGAAAGACAAAAATAAATTTAATATTGGAAGCAGGCAAATTTCCGTTTCAACCTCAGGTATTATTGACGGTATTAAGAAATTTGCCGATGAGCCTCTTCAGGTTAATTTGGCTTTTTCTCTTCATGCCGCTGACAATGATTTAAGGCAAAGCCTTATGCCGGTCAATATTTCTAATAAATTAAATGATGTCTTGGATGAGCTTGCAAAGTATATTAAAAAAACAAATCGACGGGTAATGATTGAATATTTAATGTTAAAAGGTATAAATGATTCGGAAAAAAATGTTTATGATTTAGCTGCCCTTTTAAAGAAAAAACTTCATAGGCTTTTTTTTGTAAATTTAATTACATATAATCCGACAAAAAAATTTCAGCCCTCTAGCCAAAAAGAAATAAATGCATTCAAAAATATTTTAGAAAAAGAGGGAATTGAAGTGGTGCAAAGATATCGTTTTGGCGCAGACATAAAAGCTGCCTGCGGTCAGCTGGCCTCAAATAAAAAAAATTAATTATGAAAAAGATTTTTTATTTAACAATGATTGTTTTTTTTCTTTCTCTATTAATTTTTTTTATCCCAAAATATTTTTTAGCAGAGTCAAATGTAAGTCAAGAAATTAATCAAGAACAAAGACAAAACGAAAATAAGGAAAATAGCCAGGAAGAAACGGAAAAGATAATTCCGACGCAGGCAAAAGTGCCAATTTTAATTTATCACCATATAAGGGATTTTTCGGCAAAAGACAGTACAAATGACAAAACCTTCATTGTTCCGGCTGTTGATTTTTCAAAACAGCTTGAATATTTAAAAAATGAAGGCTTTGAATCTATTTTATTTAAAGATTTAATTGATTATTTTAATGGCGATTTTTCAATGCCAGACAAGCCGGTGATAATTTCATTTGATGACGGACTGAAAAATCAATTTAATAATGCTTTTCCTTTACTTGTTGAAAACGGTTTTAAAGCGACTTTTTTTATTTTTACAAATCCAATTGGAAAAAATTCTAATTACATGAATTGGGAAGAGGTAAATCAACTTCATGATGCCGGAATGGAGATAGGTGTTCATGGCCATTATCATCTTTTTTTAGACAGAATAAGTCAAGAGGAGCTTGAAAAAGAAATTGTTTTAAGCAGGCAAATTATTGAAGACAATATTAATTCTGAAGTAAGCGTTATTGCCTACCCATTTGGAAGTTATAATGAAGATGCGATAAATAAACTTAAAGGAAAAGGCTATCTTGCAGCAAGGGGAATTACAAATGGAGTTTTTCATACCAAAGACGATATGTTTAAACTTAAAGGATATTTTATTACTGATAATTTTTCCAGATTTAAAAATATTGTTGATTAGTAATTTAATATATGACCTATAAAACCTACTTGTTATTGGCAAATATATTGAAATAAGCTATAATAATTACATAATTAATAATTTTCTTTAAAAAAATGGCTAAAATGACCAAATCTCAAATGCTTGCAGCCTTAGCTGAAAGCACTGAGTTAAGCAAAAAAGACGTAGTTTCAGTTGTTGAGAAGCTAGTTGAACTAGCTTATGTAGAAGTCAAAAAAAGCGGTGAGTTTACCATTCCTGGAATAGGTAAATTAGTTAAGATGAACAGAAAGGCAAGAATGGGAAGAAATCCTGCCACTGGCGAAGAGATCAAAATACCGGCAAAAACTGTTGTTAAATTCAGAGTTGCCAAGGCCGCAAAAGAAGCTGTTTTATAAAAGCTTTTTAAAATAGAAGAGTCTGAGAAATTTCAGGCTCTTTTATTTTATCTAAAAAAGTTGAAAACTACATTTGGGTTAACTTTTTTTACAAAGTGATGTATAATTAAAGGGATTAACTTTATGTCAAAAAAGTCTTGCATAAAAACCAAAGCCTGGATAATTTCAGTTGATATGGGTTATGGCCATCAGCGGCCGGCTCATTCTTTGAGGCGTTTAGTATATAAAGGAAGGATAATTACCGCCAATAACTATCCGGGAATTCCTTCTTTTGATCGGAAAATTTGGGATGAAAGCCGAAAATTTTATGAATTTATGTCCCGTTTTAAAAATGTTCCGGTTGTTGGAAAAAAAGCTTGGAATATCTATGATAGTTTGCAGGAAATTCCCGATTTTTATCCTCGTCGAGATCTTTCAAAACAAAGTTTGCAGCTGCGGCAGATTTATACGTTGATTGAAACTAAAAAATGGGGCAAGCATCTTATTGATAAACTTTCTAAAAAGCCTCTGCCGTTGATTTCAACTTTTTTTATTTCGGCATTTATGGCCGAAACTTTTAATTATCCCGGCGAAATTTATTGTTTGGCAACTGATACTGATATAAACCGAGCCTGGGCGCCGAAACAGCCTGCTTCTTCAAAAATTAAATATTTTGCTCCCAGCTACAGAGTAGTTGAAAGATTGAAGCTTTATGGCGTGCCGGCGGAAAATATTTTTTTAACCGGCTTTCCTTTACCCTTGGAAAACCTTGGCAATTCAAATCTTAATGTTTTGAAAAAAAACTTGAAGAATCGTTTGATAAATTTAGACCCAAAAAGAAGGTACTGGAAGGCTTATCACAGCGTCGTTGAAAAATATCTGGGTTTTAAAAGGCTGCCGAAGAAATCTAATCACTTATTGACATTAATGTTTGCTGTAGGTGGTGCCGGCGCTCAAAAAGAAATTGGAGTCAAAATAATAAAAAGCTTAAAGAATAAGATTATAAAAAAAGAAATAAGGATTATTTTAGTTGCCGGAATTCATAATAATTTAAGCAAATTCTTTCGTAAAGCAGCTATTCAAGCAGGGCTGGGTAAAGAGCTGGGAAAAGGGGTAAAAATTATATTTTCCGCCGGTAAAAATGATTATTTCAGAAAATTTAATGAAGTGCTTCACAATGTTGATATTTTATGGACTAAACCTTCCGAATTGAGTTTTTATTGCGCTTTGGGAATCCCGATTATAATTGCTCCGCCAATAGGTTCTCAAGAGCAGTTTAATCGCCGTTGGCTGAGGACTATTGGCGCTGCTTCAAGCCAGTTTGATCCTAAACACTGCGATGAATGGCTTTTTGACTGGGTTAACTCCGGCTGGCTGGCCGAAGCAGCAATGCAGGGTTTTGTTGAAGCTCCTAAATTTGGAACTTACAATATTGAGAAAATAATTTGTCATCAATTTGAAAAAGCCAAAAAACCGAAGATGGTGCTGCAGTATTAGTCAAGAAAATATACGGTTGCCTTTGGCAACCTAAACAAGAAGAATACTCCGCATTATTTTTTTTGCTTTATTGATAGAATATTTATAATTTTTGTGTTATACTGAAGTCATTATGAAAAATAAAATTTTTACTTGGAAAATAGGAGGTGAAGGAGGAGGCGGCCAACAGGCTGCCGGTCTTATTTTCACCAAAGCCTGTGTTCGCGGTGGCTTGTCTACTTTTGACAGTTCTGAATATCCTTCGCGGATTCGGGGAGGATTGGTTACTTACAGAGTAAGTATTTCTGATAAGCCGGTAATGGCGATTTACCAAAAGACTCAGCTGTTAATTGCCTTAAACCGGGAAGCTTTTGACTACTGTCTTGCAGATATGACTAAAGACGGGGTTATTTTATATGACAGCGATAAATTCAAGATTGAGCCCAGAGAGGCAAAGGGAATCAAAGTCTATCCAATGCCTTTGGAAAAAATGGCTAAAGAAGCTGAAATAAATAAAATTGCGCTAAATATAATAATTACTGGCGCCTGTGCGGCTTTATTGGATTATGATTTAAAAATTATCAATGAAGTTATTGAAGACGCTTTTAGTGAAAAAGGTTCAGATATTGTTAAAATGAATATTGCTGCCTTAAAGTTCGGTTATAATTACGCTAAAAATAATTTTGATGTTGGTAACTTTCCTTATAAATTAAAACCTCTTAAAAAAGAAGTTAATTCGGTAATTGTCACTTCAAATGACACTCTTTCTTTGGCAGCGGTTGCTTGCGGTTGCAAGTTTATGGCAGCTTATCCAATGACGCCAGCTTCTTCAATTATGCATAATTTGGCTGCTTGGGCGCAAAATTGCGGAATGATACTTAAACATGCTGAAGATGAAATTTCGGCTATTCACATGGCAATCGGCGCCGGTTATGCCGGAGTCAGATCAATGACTTGCACTTCGGGCGGAGGCTTTGCTTTAATGTCAGAGGCTTTGGCTTTGGCCGGAATTACTGAAACGCCGATTGTGATTGCTGAGGCTCAAAGACCGGGCCCGGCGACAGGTTTGCCAACATGGACTGAACAAGGTGATTTAGATTTTTTGCGCCATGCCGGACACGGAGAATTCATTCGGGTTATTTTAACTCCGGGTGACCCGAAAGAGGCCTTTGATTTGACTGTTTCGGCTTTCAACCTAGCTGAAGTTTGGCAAATCCCAGTTTTTATTTTAGTGGATAAATATATTGCCGAAGGACATCAGTCAATTAAGGAACCAGCTATAGATAAAATAAAAATTGATCGCGGTAAAATTTTAAGTGATGAGCAATCGGCAAAAATTAAGGATTTCAAGCGTTATTCTTATTCTAAATCAGGTGTTTCGCCTCGTTCTATTCCCGGCCAAAAAAACGGGGTTTATTTGGCAAACAGTGATGAGCATAATGAATATGGATTCACCATTGAAGGGTATCAAGCAGAAACCAGAAAATTAATGGTTGAAAAAAGGGCTGCTAAGATTTCTGGCTTGCTTAAAGATCTGCCAAAGCCCAAATTGTTCGGGCCTAAAACCGCAAAAATTACTTTAATCGGCTGGGGTTCAATAAAGGGTCCGGTTTTAGAAGCACTTAAAATTTTAGATAAAGTAAATTATATCCATTTAACAGCGCCATGGCCTTTTAGTCAGGGAGAAGTTAAAAAATTAACAAAGGGTGTTAAAAAATTAGTAGCAATTGAAAATAATTATACCGGCCAGCTGGCAAACATTTTGGAAGAAAATGGCATAAAGGTTTATAAAAGGCTTAATAAATACAACGGCGCCCAGTTTTTTCCGGAGGAGGTTTTAGAGGCAATTAAAAAAGTAATTTAAATATTTTGTTAAGCATTTTAATTAATTAAGTTGAAGAATCAAGAATAAAGGATAACCTGATTAGTTATAGTTCTTAATTTTTGATTATAAATTATATTTTCCTATGTCTAGCGAACAAGATTTCATAACTCCGATAAAGCCAACTTGGTGTATTGGCTGTGGCAATTTTGGCATTTGGACGGCTTTAAAACAGGCTTTGGCCGAATTAAATCTAGAACCTCATCAAGTAGTAATGTCCTTTGATATTGGCTGCTGCGGAAATGGGGCTAATTGGCACAATACCTATGTTTTTCACAGTCTTCACGGCAGACCTTTGCCGGTTGCTTATGCAGTCAAACTTGCCAATCATGATTTAAAAGTAATTGCAGTATCCGGAGATGGCGGTGGCTATGGTGAGGGTGGTAATCATTTTATTCATACTTGCCGGGGCAATATTGATATCACTTATATTATCCATAATAATCACCGTTATAGTTTGACTACCGGCCAATCTTCGCCTACAAGTGAGCAGGGAGCAAAAACAAAATCAACGCCCAGTGGATTGATTGAAGAGCCGTTCAACGGTCTGCAGACGGCAATTACCTGTGGTGCTACTTTTGTTGCCCAAGGCTATTCGGATGAAGTCGCCCATTTGAAAAATATTTTCAAAAAAGCAATAAGTCATAAGGGGTTTTCATTAATTGATGTGCTTCAACCTTGTGTTATTTTTAATAATAAAGATGTTAGAGAACAGTATCGGTTAAAGACCTATAAACTTGAAGAAAGAAACTATAAACCAAATAATAAGATTGAAGCTTACAAAAAGGCAGGAGAAACGGAAAAATTGCCAATCGGGGTATTATATCAGGAAGACAGACCAACCTATGAAAGTCAATTGTCGCAAATTGCTGAAATACCTTTAGTAAAGCAAAAAGTGGAAAAAGTAATAATTAGCGATTTATTGAAAGAATTTAAATAGCTTAGTTGAATTTATAAAAATAGCGCCTTCCTTGGAAGGTGCTTTTTAGTGGTGATTTTTTCCGCCCAGTGGCATAATATAGCCACATCTGGGACATGGCTCGCTGCCTTTGATTTTGTGTCCAAACCATGAACACCAAAAAATGTACCAAATTAGCTTGCTTAACTTTCGTTCTTGATCAATTCTTTTTTGCTTTTGGAAGCCTTTTCTTCCATTTTTTCCATTGCTACTTTTAGAGTTGCTTTTCATTTTATCATCCTCCTTTTTAGGAATTAGTCCGAATAAAAGGATGATATTATTATATTAATATATTAACATTATTTTATAAAAAAGCCAATAGTGATGGAGTGAAATTAATATGATTATTCTGATTAAACTCTAATATTTTTTAGCCAAAGGCTGAACCTCGCCTATGTCGGAAAATCCTAAATCCTAAAAAATATTAATAATGGTAATGGAAGAATCAAAAGTTTTTTATTTAGTCATTTCAACCGAATACCGACGTAAATTTGGTTAGAATTTTTCAGTATTTTTTCAATATATATATGGTCGGGCTGGGGAGACTCGAACTCCCGACCTCATCGTCCCGAACGATGCGCGCTAGCCAACTGCGCTACAGCCCGATAAATAACAGTTAACTGTTATTTATCTTAGTTTATATTTTTTTTATTATAAAATCAAGTTTAATGAGTTAAGGCCGCGTCATTTTTTTGCAACAACGCGGCCTTTTTTGTCGGTAGTGGGGGTCAGCGGGAGGCCAGAAACTCTTTGGCCCTCTGGCGGGTTTTTGTCAGCCAGCCAATTCGGCCGGCACTGACAACTACCGCACCGCCTAGGCATAAAATCCCCAGGCAGAATATTTCCCACATTCCTTCCGGTGCCGGTGCCAGCAGTGGAATCGCAACCAGCGTGATTCCCAAACCAAGCTGGTAACACCACCACCGCGGAAATTGTCGGGAAATTCGCCAGTGAATACTGTTTATTACCTCCAATCCCAGTAGGATGGAGAAAATAATCGCTGAGCAACCCGTCAGAACCCCGCCTATTAAGATAAAACCAATTGCGGCTTCTGCGACGGCGGGATTGGGGTAGAATTTAAAGATCCACCCCGCGATGATCATAATCGCCATACCAATTCCGATGGCGATCTTCATATACTGTTTTTCTTCCTTCATTTTTTTCCCTTCTTGTCTTTTGTTTTTTTGTTTTGCCGATTTTTTGGCATTATTATAATGAACAGCCCTTTTCCAAAACCGATATATTAATATAGCATATTTTTTCCATTTTGTCAATTTTTTTGACCAATGCTAATTTTAGGAGTAAAATATAATAGCTTTTACTTTTATTAAAATTTGACTATTTTATAGTTAATTTAGCCAATTAAATTAATTTATGCCTCAAAAAAATAAACTCAATCATATTGCAATTATCATGGATGGTAATCGGCGGTGGGCTAAAAATAAAGGCTTACCAACGCTTTCCGGCCATCAAAAAGGTTATCAAAAAATGGAAAAAGTCGCTAAATGGTGTGCCAAAAAAGGAATCAAAATACTAACTGTTTATGCTTTTTCATCCGAAAATTGGAACCGTCAGAAGTCAGAAGTTGATTATTTGATGAATCTTTTGCGCCAGGCTTTTAAAAATGACTTGCAAAAACTTCTGAATGAGGGAGTTAGAATAAAAGTAATAGGCCAAAAACAAAGACTTTCTTTTGACATACGGAAAATGATTGAAGAGATTGAAAATAAATCCAAGAAAAATAAAAAATTTTTATTTCAAATAGCTATTTCTTATGGCGGACGGCCTGATATTATTCAGGCGGTTAAAAAAATAGCAACTAAAAAAATTCCAGCAAAAAAAATTACTGAAAACTTAATCTCCAAAAATCTTTGGACTCAAGGCGTTTTGGATCCAGATTTAATTGTCAGGACATCTGGTGAATATCGGCTGTCAAATTTTTTGACCTGGCAGTCTGCCTATTCTGAACTGATTTTTATTAAAAAACATTGGCCGGAGTTTGGCGAGAAAGACTTGGACAAGGTGATTAATGAATATAATCAAAGACAGAGGAGATTTGGTAAATAATGGACTATCTAAAATCTAATATCTTATATCTAAAATCTAATATCTACATATTATTCCATGTCTTTTAAATTTTAGATTTAAGATTGAGCGAAGCGAATGGATCTATTTGATCAAAAATTAAATAATGATTTAAAAGCTAATGCACCGCTGGCTGACCGTTTGCGGCCGGAAAATTTAGCTGATTTTGTCGGTCAAAAAGATGTGGTTGGAGAGGGCAAGCTTTTGCGTCAGGCAATTGAAAGTGATGAAATACCATCAATGATATTTTGGGGTCCGCCGGGAACCGGTAAAAGCACACTGGCCAGAATTATCGCTAAAATGACTAAATCTGTCTTTGTTCAGCTTTCAGCAGTCAGCTCCGGAGTTAAAGAATTTAGAGAAATTATTAAGGTTGCCCAAGATAACCGAAAATTCAACGGTCAAAGAACTATTTTGTTTATTGATGAAATCCACCGTTGGAATAAAGCCCAGCAAGACGGTCTTTTGCCTTATGTTGAGCAGGGAATTATTACTTTGATTGGAGCAACAACGGAAAATCCCAGCTTTGAAGTGGTTTCCGCTCTATTGTCTCGTTGTCGAGTTTTTACATTAAAACAACTAAGCGACCATGATATTGAAAAAATCATTAATAGAGCTTTAAAATTAGGATTCTCAAATCTAAAAATAAGTTTAGATGATGAGGCAAGCCGTTATTTGGCCGGTTTGTCCAATGGCGATGCCCGAGTTTCCTTAAATGCTTTGGAATTTGCCGTTAAATCAACCAAGCCCAATTCAATGGGTAAAATCATTTTAAAAAAAGAAATAATTAAAGAATCGCTGCAGAAATCCAGTTTTTTGTATGATAAGGCCGGAGAGCAGCATTATAATATAATTTCGGCCTTGCATAAATCAGTTCGCGGCGGGAATGCCGATGCCGCCCTGTATTGGCTTTCTCGGATGCTTGAAGCCGGAGAAGATCCTCTTTATATTGCCAGACGGCTGATTCGGATGGCAGTTGAAGATATTGGTTTGGCTAATTCTCAGGCGCTTGAGCAATCAGTAGCCTGTTATCAAGGTTGCCATTTTTTAGGGATGCCGGAATGTGATATAATTTTGGCTCAATGTGTGGTTTATTTGGCCAAATCAAAAAAATCAGTTGAAATATACCAAGCTTATGATAAAGTTAAAGAAGATGTGAAAAATACCATGGACGAGCCGGTGCCGCTCCATCTTAGGAATGCCCCGACTAAATTGATGAAAGATTTAAATTATGGCAAAGGTTATAAATATTCACCAGATTATGATTGGAAAGAGGACCAGGATTATTTGCCGGAAAAACTCAAAGGAAAAAAATATTTACGCTGACATTTAATTTAAATAGCCAATTTATGATTCGTGAAAAAACAGTCGGTATTATTACCTTTAAATACGAAGGGCGGGGGATTCGCTATTTGCTTTTACATCATGGCGGAAGTTATTGGAATTTTCCAAAAGGCCGGCAAGAAGGATTGGAAACCGAGCTTGATTCTGCTTTACGCGAACTTTCAGAAGAAACCGGCATTACTAAAGTCAATATAATTGAAGGTTTTAAAGATGACTATGATTATGATTTTGATACGGATATAAAGAGCGGAGTAAGGGAAAAAATTTATAAAAAAGCCGTCTTTTTTTTGGGAGAAGTATTGGATGATAAAATAAAAATATCTGATGAACATATAGATTATGGCTGGTTTGACTACGAAACAGCACTAAAAAGGCTGTTTTACCAAGAAGGCCAGGATTCTTTGAAAAAAGCCCATCAATTTCTTTTAAAAAAAGAGGATTTTGTGTTATAATTAGGGCAATATCAATAAACGGATGCATTTAGACCTAATATTACTTTTTTAACCGGTATATGCATTTGTATTGTATTGCTAAAGTAGTTTATAGAATCTAATTTTACTTATGGATATAAAGAAATATTTTGATTTAGCAATAAAAAAAGGCGCTTCAGATCTTCATTTGGTCGCTGGCTGCAAATCAACTTTAAGAATTGAAGGCAGCTTAGAGGTGATTGATGATCAGATTTTAAATCAGCAAGAGCTTGAAGCGGCAATTTTTTCACTAATGAAAAAAGAAGATGTGGATGTTTTTAAAAAAGACAAAGAACTTGATTTTGCTTTAGATGTTGCCGGTAGTAATTTCAGGATAAATTTACATCAGCAGGAAGGCAAAATAGGTTTGGCTGCCAGAGTTGTTCCTGAAGATGTTCCAAGTCCGCAAGATGTTATGTTTAGTGAAGTGATGTACGGACTTAGTCATTTGAATAATGGTTTGGTTTTAATTACCGGGCCCTCCGGTTCCGGCAAATCAACCACCCTTGCGGTTTTAATAAATTTAATTAATAAAGAGAGGCGGGCGCACATTATTACAATTGAAGATCCGGTTGAATTTGTTTTTAAGGAAAATCAAAGCATTATTGAACAAAGGGAAATTGGCCGCGATACTAAATCTTTCAGTGAGGCCTTAAAAAGGGCATTGCGTCAAGACCCGAATGTTATAATGGTCGGAGAGATGCGCGACTTAGAAACGATTTCAGCGACCTTAACTGCCGCAGAAACAGGCCATTTAGTCCTTTCAACTCTTCATACCAGCACTGCTACTGAAACAATTGAAAGGATAGTGGACATTTTTCCAACCCACAGACAAAAGCAGATTCTGCTTCAACTTGCTTCAACTCTAAGAGTAGTTGTTTGCCAACAAATTCTGCCAAAAAAAGACGGCGGGCTCGTTGTTGCCAGAGAAGTCATGATAAATACGCCGGCAATCTCCAATTTAATTCGGGAAGGAAAAATCGCCCATATTCATTCGGCGATTCAAACCGGAAAAAGCGAAGGAATGGTTACCATGGATACTTCATTAAAAAATCTTTATGAAAAAAAAATGATAGAAAAGCAGGTTTACTTAAATAGAACCAGTACAACCGACACTCTTAATACCTATTATTAACAAACTGAATAATGACTGAGGAAAAATGGCAGGAAGTCATAGCAAAAATAAAAGATAATTTTAAACTTATTAGCCATCAGACGCAAGAGTTAGATGAATCTTTTGGTTTGGGAAGTGTGGAGTACATAGAATTTATCGGTCCATTGGGAAAAATGAAGTTGGAACGGATCACTAAGCCTCTAGTGATAGATAAAAAGACAATAGGATCAAAAAGGATTGGAAGTAATTCTACGGTTGAATATATATTTTCTGATACTGAAAAAGTTCACAAGTTTAAAGCTTATCGCTTCAATGAAAAAAGTCAAGAATGGGAGGAAATGGAAATGCAGAAAGAAGGGATGATTTTTTAGGTGTCAAAATTAGTTGCTGTATAATTTTGGCTAATTTTTATAGAGTCAGAGGTGGTTTTAAAGTGGATAATTTTTTTAAACTAATCTAATTTTGCAATTATGAAAAAATATATAAGAATTTCAGTAATAATAATTCTATTGTTTTCTCTTTCCGCCTGTGGTTTTGGCAGAAAAGAAAAACAGATAGACAATAGTGAAGCTGAAAAAATAAAGAATATTATCAAGATGGAAAAAGAGTATAAATCTGCCGCTTCAGCCATTTTAAAGCCTTATTTTCAAAGTCAGGAATTTAGTGGGATTAAAAATGAGATTTTAGAATTAAAGGTGCCGTCCGAGTATTTGGATTTGCATTTTAATTTAGTCGTTGCCTTTGAGCTTTTGGAGCAGGGAAGAGCAGAATCAGACCAGTCAAAAATTGAAAATGGGCTAGAAAAAATTAATAAGCTAAAGGAAGAATATCCTTGGCTTGAATAAATTGTATGAATAAAAAAATAATTTTTTCCAAAAGGGGAGTTACATTGATAGAATTAATGGTTAGTATTTTAATTATTGCCTTATTAACAACCATTGGGCTGGTAGTTATGAGAAATTCTCGGGTAAAAGCTCGGGACGCCAAAAGAGTGTATGATTTGCAACAATATGCAAAAGCATTAAGGCTTTATGTCCAGTCAGATCCATTAGGAGCATATCCTAGTTCTGCCGGTTATTTAGGCAAAAATCACCCGGAAAATCAAACCAATAATGATTTAAAACCTTATATTCCTGATTTGCCAAGCGATCCAAGAGATCCCGGTGGTGGTGAAACCGGTAATTACTTTTATTATTATATTCCTAATAATACTTGTCTGGGTGGAATTTACCCTACCATTCATGTTTTAAATATGGAAACATCCAATCCTGATTATTACCATAATGACTGTATTGACGGTTCCAGTGAACAAGGAGCTGACCGCGCTGATTATTTAATAATTGTATATTAAGATGCTAAAGATGAACATAAAATTCCCAAGTTTTTTTAAAAAAGAAAAAAAAATTCAAAAGACAAAGAAAAATTGGAAATCGGGTTGTCTTTTATTTTCAGTGGTTTTTTTAATTGTTTTTGGCTTTACCTTTATTATAATCATTATAAAGACCGGTATGGTGCAAGTCCCTATTTTATCAAAAGCATTTTACCAAAAACCTCAACCGACCAGGGTGATTAGAATATATGATTTGGACGGATATGAATCAGAAAAGGATATTTTGACACATGATAATAAAATAATTATTGAAGCTACTGAACGAGATTTAACTGCAGCCATAAGAAGTGAATTAAAAGAAAGTTTAGAGCCTTATTTTATGGATGATTTTCAAATAGTGATTTTACCAGAAGAAATGGAACTTTATTCTTCATT
>CAZCCC010000025.1:0-19747 GCA_964497245.1 uncultured Gammaproteobacteria bacterium
AATTATTTTTTTGAATATTGACAGAATGTTTTATTGGGTACCTTATCATTCGGGTTTTGCAAAGTTCACTGATAGAAAATCCCGCGGTAAGACGATTGCAATACTGGCTTCATCTGCCGCCTTGATTGGAGCAATAATTCCGATTTTATCCGGATTAATAATCACTTATTATGGGTTTAATGTTTTATTTTTGATCGTTATAATTATTTATGCCATTTCAGCATTTCCTTTTTTCACAATGCCCAGTATTAATGAATATTACACCTTCAGTTATTGGCAGACATGGAAAATTTTGCTTCATCCAAGGGATAGGCGGTTACTTTTTACTTATATGGCGGACGGCGCAGAAAACATGATTGGCGTTGTGATTTGGCCGATTTTTATTTGGCAATTACTTAATGGGGATTATAAGGCGGTTGGAATGGTTTTTTCTTTGGTAGTTTTAGTGACAATTTTGGGTCGCTTAATCTTCGGCGACTATGCTGACAGGTTTAATAAAAAAAAGCTAATTAAATATGGTACTTTTTTATATTCAATAGGCTGGATAGTCAAAATTTTTGTCCAAACCGGATTTCAGATTTTTGTAGTTTCCGCCTATCATAATCTGGCTTTGGCTGCCATGAGAACTCCGTATGATATCTTGGTATATGAAAAAACCGCTGATGCGGGTCATTATGTTGATGAGTATTCCGTTCTCCGTGAGATGTCTCTGAATATTGGAAGAATTTTTATTGTTTTATTTTTGCTTTTTTTATTTAATTTTTTTGGTCTTAATTATGCCTTTGTATTTGCCGCAATCGCCGTTTTGATTTTTAATTTATTATAGGTTTGCCGTTATAAATCTGGGCCAAATCAGTTATTTGACTTAAGTTAATATAAAAAATCCGGCAACCGTAGCTACTATTGCTATTATTAAAATTGCCAGCCAAAAATTTATTTTTCTTCCTATTAATTCTTCAGGATAAATCATAGATAAATTATAGCATATTTTAGTCGGTTTTGAAATCATAAAAAAACGATGTCAATAAATTTATATTAGGTATTTTATTTTTTTAAAGCTAATTTTCTAAATATTAATTTTAATGGTCAATTTGAATAAGAAATTTTTAAGAACTTTTGGGACAGAAGCTGTTTTAGACAAGGTGAAGTTAATATGCAAAACATACAATATCAGCCCTTCTAAGTCAAAAGGGCAAAATTTTTTGTTGAATCGGGAAATAATAGGCAAAATTACATCAGTCGCCGAAATAAAAAAAGAAGATATTATTTTAGAGGCTGGTCCGGGATTGGGGATTTTAACCGAAGAACTTGTTAAAAAAGCAAAAAAAATTATCAGTGTTGAACTAGATGAAAAACTCTTTAATTTTTTGAAATTAAAATTCGCTGATTGCTCAAAATTAAAACTGATAAGTGGCAATATCTTGGATTTTGAGTCAGGAAGTCTGATTGGAACTGCTGATTATAAAATAGTGGCTAACCTGCCTTACAATATAACTTCTGTTTTTCTAAAGAAATTTTTAGCGGCTACAACAGTCAAGCCGCAGTCAATGTCTTTATTGGTTCAAAAAGAGGTTGCTCAAAGAATATGTGCAAAGCCGGGAGACATGAGCCTTCTCTCAATCTCAGTCCAACTGTACGGCCAGCCGGAAATAGTTAATATTGTAGGCCGGGAAAATTTTTGGCCTATCCCCGATGTTGATTCGGCAATTTTAAAAATAGGCGAAATAAAATCAAAAGAAGCAGTGGATAAATATCTGGGAGGCATTTCGGAAAAGGAATTTTGGCGAATTTTAAAAATAAGTTTTTCCGCCAAACGCAAACAACTTCACAATAATCTCACCGCTGGGTTAAAAATTTCTTCCAATGAGATTAAAAAACTGCTTAAGAAAGCCAATTTTAATCCGGCAATTAGAGCCCAAAATCTTTCAATAGATGACTGGTTGCTTTTAGTAAAAGAAATAAACAGTTATTTGGGAAATAGTGCAAGATAGCCCTTGCTTTGACTTGGGCTTTTTTGATATAATATATTTAGTTATTAAGAAATATTTTTTTATTTCCTTAATTTATTTTGTAAGCATATATTTTAAAGATAATTTTTTAAACATAACATGGCCTCCGAAAGAGAAAAAAAAGAAAAAATTATTATTTTGGAGGAGATTTACCAAAATGAGGAAAAAATTAAAAAGCCAAAATTTTCTCTTAAGGAATTTTTTCAACATCCAAAAAGAATGGAAAAATTTCTATCAGGAGGCATTATATTTTTCGGCCTGGCGGCAATTGTGCTGGGTTTTTTTCAAATAAAATACAATATCAGCGATAATGTTAGAATTAAGGCGGACAGTATTGCCTATTCAGATGGTTTGCCGGATGATCTTCTCGGTTTAAAAAATATAGACACCGATGGAGACGGAATATCGGACTACGATGAAATATATATATATGGTACAAGCCCTTATCTGCCGGATACCGACGGAGACGGAATATCTGATTATGACGAAATAATGATGGGTACCGATCCTCTTTGTCATAATATAAATCAAAATTGTTTTGCCGCTTGGCAGCCGGAAGGAGGAGAGCTAGCTTCTGATATTCCTTTTTCCCCTGATTATGAATCAATGCCGGAAAGTTTTATGCCCTCAGCGCAGATGTCAGCCGGTGAGTTAAGGAGTCTTTTAATTAATGCCGGCATGTCCAGTCAGCAGCTTTCCAATTTTTCCGATAGCGAACTGCTTAGGATGTATCAGAATCTTTTATCAGAAAGCGGCGCAGATATTTCAGGTAGTCAGAATACTCAGTCAAATCAGCAGCTGACTAATTTGACACCCGGCGAGGCTCGCAGTCTTTTGGTTGGTTCCGGAGTGTCAGCAGACATATTAAGGGAAATTTCTGACAGCGAACTGATGCAATTAATTCAAGAAACTTTAGCCAGCTATTAAATAAAATGGATAATTTGGTCAAGGAAAATAAAAATTTGGTTCTGGGAGAAGAAATTTTATCAGAAGAGAAAAAAGGCGTTTGGCGTTTTAAAAAAACGGTTTCATTTTTGATAATTGCAAGCACGGTATTGAATATGATGATGCCGGCTTTTGTTTACCCTTTTCAGCTTAAAAATAGCATTCCTGATTTAAAGCTATTTGAAATTTTTGATCAGAAGAAATTTGAAGAAACAATTTTTAAATTATTGCTTGCCGCTCCGGCCGGTGCCCAAATGCCAGGACCGGGGGCAAATGTTCCTGTTCCGGGAGCTCAAGGGGCTGCTTTAAGGACACATCTTCAGGAAAAAGCAAATGAAAGAAAGGCTGCCGGAAATGTAAAGGTTTGGGATCAGATATTGGAAGGAATACAAAAGGCGGGTCAGGCACTGATGAAAGCTTTGGATACCAAAAGAAGAACCGAAGAATTAGTTGATCAGTCATTAAAAAATGTTGTCTGGGTTGCGCTTAAACAAAGCCTTCATAATATGCTTAATACTTTTGCTTATGATACGGCAACTTGGCTTGCAACCGGAGCATTGGGTGAAAAGCCGATGTTTTATGATGTGAACTGGGGTGATTATATGGTTGGTTTACTTGACTCGGCAGCCGGTGATTTTATTGACCGATTAAGCAGCAGTTGGCTTGGATTTAGTATTTGTGATCCTTCTGATTTTTCTTTGAAGATTAGGATAGGACTTGGCATTGCTGAAACTCGCCGTCCAAGGCAGCCTGACTGTTCAATGACAAAAATGATAAAAAATTGGGAGAGCCTGGTTAATGATCCCAATTTTTTGGATAGATTTTCGGTTGTTTTTGATCCTCATAAAAATGATTTGGGAATTGCCATTACCATGTTCCAAAAATATAATGAGCACGTGGAAAGCAATTGGTGGCGGGGGCTTTTGCAACGAATGGGTGACAAAGAATCCAAAGGCGTGATTTCAAAAATTTCAGAAAAAATATTTACCCCTAGCTTTTTAGTCAGTGAACAGGGAAAAGAGTTGCTTAGGAGCGCAAAAGATGCTGACTACGAAAAAGTCAAATTTGGCGATATTTTATTGGATGCTGTAAGTACTTTTGTAAATACTTTGGCCGGAAAGCTATTTGAAGAACTGTTTAAGAAAGGCTTGGCCGCAGTTTATGGAAAAGGAGATTCTTCTCGAGATTCAAAGGATAGTTTTTCTTTTCCTCGGCTTCCCGGTTTTCCTTCTTTTTCAAGACCAAGTAATGATCTTTATGTAGGAGATAGCGGGATAGATTTTTATTCCGGAAAGCAGGCTGCTCAAGCCAGATTTATAGATTTTCTTAACGCAGGGATTACCGAAGGGGGAATATATGACGTTTTGACCAAATTTAACAGCTGTCCAAATCCGAATAATCCGGGGACTGATGAATGTGTGATATTGTCCGGATTCAGGCAGGCCATAGACAAGCAGCTTACAGTTTCTCAGGCGATTCAGTTAGGCTATTTAGATGGAAACAAACCTTTTGGAGTAATGGAATTCAAAGGCTTGGAATCTTTATACAATAGTATTCCTTACCGTAGTTTGCTAATTTTAAGGTCTCACAGGGTAATACCGGTGACTTGGGAAATAGCGGCTTTAGCAATAGAAAAATTTGATAAAGGGGTTGCAAAATCACTAAATGAATTAATTGGACTCTTTAATAATAAAAGCAGTGTTTATTACGGTTTAATTGATCCGGATTGGGTTTTAAAAATGCCTGAGCATTTTTGTAAAGCCCAGGGCTATGGCGAAAAAATACTTTATGATGAAATAGTTGAAGGTATTGATTCTGACGGAGATGGAACTTATGGCGGGCCTGATGATATACCGCCGATAAGAATGGTTGGCCGAAGTCAATACTGCGCCGATTTTCAGTCTTGTTTAAAAGAAGACGAAGATGGATCTTGTTTTTGGGGTTATTGCATGGAAGAAAGGCGGATTTGGAATTTGGATGCCTCAAGTTGTCCAAAAGAATTTAATACCTGTCAGACTTTTCAAGGACGAGCCGGAAATATTTTCAGTGTTTTACAGAACACTTTGGATTTTGGCAGTTGCAATATGAATAATGTCGGTTGTCTGTGGTATTGTCAAAGTTATAACCCAATCAGCAAGGTATGGGATTGCACTAATCAAGGTGAGCGCATTTTGAAAACTTGTGCCAGCTCAGAAGTCGGCGCCGACGGAGTGGCCGGTTGTCCGATAAGAGTTGAATGTAAAGTTGATGCCGGTCAAAGCAATTGTGTTGATTTGATAAATAATATTGAAGTAAATATAAGCGAGCCTTGTCATTCAGGATCAAAATGGTGGGATGATAGTATTGGTGGGTGCAAAATAGAAGGCAACAAGGTTTCCTGCACTATTCCCCGTGGCGGAGTCCATTGTATTGTGACTGGCTGTGAAAATCTTGATAATCTGCTGCCTAATTCAGGATTTGAAATTCCTCCTGCTTCGAGAGTCTCTGGAGTTGATCCTTTTGATATTGCCGACAAATGGAAAATTAATGAAAGTGATATAAATTATTTTACTTTGGCTTATGGCGAAAATGAAATGATTCATAGCGGCTCAAACAGTCTCAGGTTCTATAATAATGGAACGCGAATTCAGGCCAAAAGTTTTTCTGACAATATTAGTCTTGATGTTGGTAAAAGCTATACATTTTCCGGAAAAGTATATAGCCGCTTGATTGCCGGTAAAGTTATGATAAGGGTAAATGGCAGAGAAAGATTAATTACCGAAAGAAGGGAAGGCTGGCAGACCGTAACTTTTGATTTTACTGGTACAACCAGTACAAAAGTTGAAATTATAATTTTTGGAGGAGAATCTCCTGAAGAAGAAGAAAAAGAAAAGGGGCAAGTTGCCGGGACTGTTTGGTTTGATGATTTTAAAATTACTGAAAGTTGTGTTACTAATCCATTAAGGCTCACTCTAATAGGTACGGCTGATAAAGACCAAAGCAAGCTTCACCTAGATCGCGATTCTTCCCAGTGCCCTGCAGACGCAGCTGGCTGTTCTGAATTTATCCGGACCAAAGTCGGGCTGGGGACTAACTTGGTAAAAAATTCCAGTTTTGAAATCTGGCCGGATGGACAGATGTTTCCGACAGGTTTTTCTTCGCAAAATACATGGGATAGCCAAAACAGGATTGAAAAATCTTTTGATAGTTTTAGCGATTCTTTAAGTTTGAAATTGACAAGAGGGTCAGTAAACTTGGAAGTCCAAAGCGACAGTATAGTCGGCATGAAGCCAAATACTACTTATCGTGTTTCTTTTTGGGCAAGGTCTGATTCGGAATTTCCGGCTAATAATTCAGGCTGGTATTCCAGGATAATTTATAAAATAGGAAATAATGAAAAAAGTGATAATTTAATAATCAATAATAGAAAAGAACTACATATCTATCCGACATGGCAGCGTTATATTTTTGATTCTTATGTCACCAAAGTTAATGGCAGTGATTTCAAATTAAGTTTTGTTAATAATACACAAAATAATGTTCCAATCTATATAGACGCAGTTCAGATAGAAGAAGTACCGAGGTTGAATCCTTATTTTTCCGAGTATAAAAATTACGGACAAGCTAATTTAACATATATTAAAAAAGCGCCGGAATTTTTAGGTTGCCGAGGTTATACCAAAGAAAGACCAAGTCCTTATGTAGTCTCAGGGGTAACCACCAAAGAACAATGCAAAGGCGAAACTTTAGTTTGGCAGAAATTTTGTATCGGCGAAAGCAACAATGGCAAGGCCTGTAATAACGATTCTGACTGTCTGGAAGCCGGCAGTTGCATACCAAGGAATTGCGAAGGAGAACAATGCTGCCGCCAAATCGATCCTTTGGAATGCTTTAACTATTCTCCTTATTGTTTTGCCGATGAAGCCGGCTGTAATTCTTACACTCCTTTAACTGGCGGACCGGAAATTCCGGCAATTGTAAGATATGATGATTACTGCCCGGCAGAATGTATCGGCTATAATTCTTACAAACAATCAGCGACATTTTTTGAAAATAGGGAAACTTTAGATTTCTTTATTCCCGCCACCGCAGTTTCCTGCAATGCCTCTGAAGCCGGTTGCGATGAATTTACCAATTTAGATGAGGTTTCCCGCGGAGGAGAAGGCAGGGAATATTATAAATATCTTCGGATGTGTAAAAAGCCGCAGGAGCAAAATGCCAATTGCAAAACATTTTATTCTTGGCAGGGTTCAAGCGAGGCCGGTTATCAGCTGAAAACTTACATTTTATCAACAGATCCGTCAGCGGCAAATCCTAATGCTCCAAAAGATGTAATAAGAGTGAATGATATTGAAAGCTGGCCAAACGAATGGTGTAGTGATAAAACAATTGATTCTGTTACTGGATTGCCTAATTGCTGCAATGGTCCGCAGGATCTGCAATCAAATCCTTTTTGTCGAGAATTATATGATATTACCGGCGCAATTCATTATAAGATTTATCAAAATACAGTAAGCTGTTCGGAAAATTGCCATCCTTTCCGAAAAACCAGGCTGGGAGAAAGCGATATAGATGCCCAAGAAAATTGTCTAAACAGTAATGGAAGCTGGGATGATGAGAACAGAGTTTGCATTTATCAGGGAATACCCGGAGAAGGCTTGAAATGCTCCGCCCAAGCAGTCGGCTGCCGTGAATATCGCGGAAATGCCGGAGCAAATATTTTTACCGCATTTTTTGAGGGCTTTGAAAAAGGCACTGAAGCCGGTTGGAGAACAGGGCAAATTCAAAGCGAAGCCTTGTCGGTTGCCGGCCATTCCATAAGAAGCCAGGATAAAAATCTAAGAACTATTTCAGGAAAGCTTGATAATGTATGTGATGATCTTACTTTCCCCGCTTGCGATAATAACAATCCTACTGCTTTCAATTGTTATGACAAGATGTCAAATACTTGCAAAGCCAAAGACGAACTTCGCTCAGATGTCTGTTCAGTTAGAATTGGCGAACAATATTGTGGTTTATTTGGCCAAGTTATCAGGCCGAGTAAGACTTATTTGATTTCTTTTTGGGCCAAGAGCGCTTCGGCCAGTATTGTTCAAAATTTGGAAATAAAATTTGAAACAGCCTCAACTCCGGTTAAGCGGGATATATTAACTTTGAATAAAATTAATATCCAGCCGGAATGGGATTATTATCTTTTCGGTCCGTATAAACCGGAAAATATAATTAGAGATGATGGTAGTATTGATCCGTCCATCTATATTAATTTTGTTTCTGAATCAGGAGATTTTTATCTTGATAATTTAAGAATTCAGGAAGTTAGAGATTATATTTATGTTAATAAGGGTTCTTGGAAAACTCCTCAAAGCTGCGATCAAAATCCTTGGGTTGATAACGGTCCGATTAGAGCGCCCCAATTCATGCTTGGTTGCCGTCAATATAATGATTTTTCCGGACTTACTCATAATTTAAAATCATTCAGCCGTTTATGCCGGGAAAGCGCAGTCGGCTGCGAGGCAATGATTGATACATATAACTCAACTTCGCCGTTCAGCCAGACTTTTAACCAAAATGATATTCATGTTTCTCGGTCAGGAGAAGAGACTGATTTCTCAGTGGTGATTCCCGCTGACAAGTTTGTTTATATAGTAAATCGGCCGCAGTATCAGTGTCTTTCAGCCAATAAAGGTTGTCAGCCGTTGGGGCTGCCTTCAATAAGTCCTGAAGATGAAGTTGTCAGTTATAGCACTATTTATAAAATTAATAATCCTGACGATTATGCCAATTCTTTATGCCGGCATTCAGAAGTTGGCTGTGAAGAATTTTTATCAGGTAATCGTTTTTCTTATTTTAAAACCCCGGGGAATAAAACTTGTGAATATCGGATAATCCCCGGTCAGACAAAGTCAGCTTGGTTTAAAACAAATTCAACTTCACTTAATCCCGATTGTCCAATAATTCAACCGCCACTCGGATCTGTCCATCCGAAAGACGGTTGGGTCGGTTTATGTCCGCCTGAATATAGCAGCTGCAGTCAGTTTATTGATCCGACAACAAAATTTGGCAAAAATATTATTTTTAATTATGATTTTGGTTTTAATATTAGTCAGCATCCAGATGGCGTTCCTGATGGTTGGTACAGGGCACCAGGAAGCGGAGAAATTGGTTTGTGGCAAAAAATAAGGGTTCAAGGAGGCAGACTTTATGTTTTAGGAATAACCAGTGCCGGAAATCCTAATTATTATGATCCGATTGAAGGATATGCAAAAATACCTTGGCTGAAGGATTCTGAACTAGAATTTGAAATAAGGGGTTGTGAAGCAATTACTTCGTTTGACCACTCTTTAATTGAACAAAAATATTGTGTTAATAATGTAAGATATTGTACAGATAAAGTAACCGGAATAAGTAATGGTATGAGGTGTAATAATTCTCAAGATTGTCCTCCTGCCAATCCTGCTACTGCACCCGGTGGTTATACATGCAGACAATCAGAATTATTTGGTGAACCAATTGTCTTGGAAGGCAATAGAATAAATTGTGATATAAATAATGATTGTGGTGCAGATGGAAGATGTACCAGAAGTTTAATTCTTCCTTCCCAAGTTTATAAAAGTGATGATCGGACAAATGAAAATATCTCAGGACTTCGCGGAGAAAGGGAATATACCGCCCGTTTTTTCAGCCCATGGGATCAATATTGTGAAATAAGAGTAGCTGGCAAAAGAAGTATTTTTGAAGATACTAGTAAATTTGTCAAAATAGCCAAAGAAAGTATATCACAAATATCAGTCAGAGAATCCTTGGTCAGCTATGCTTTGAATGATACGGTTGATAAAGTCAGCTGCAGTGGATTGGTTGATGAAAAAGCCGGTTGTGTGCTTTTTAATGACAGAAGTTATGTTAATTATCGGGTTGGGGAAGATGATATAAGTTATTTGACTTTTGACGCGGATGTTTCCGGACGGGCTTCGCAAAATGAACTTATTAATAAGGGTGTGGCAGTTACTGAAAGTGACTCTTTTGCCTTTAGGCTTAATTCCAATGTAGTTTTAAAAGTTATTCCTGATCGGGAATGTGAAGCTTGGATTTATCCAAACAGCTTTACTAATTTCTCTGAAAAGGAAGTAGAAAGAAGCTTTTCAACCAGTATAGTAACTTGTAACGAATTCAACCGTAATGGCGAATGTGTCAGTTTTATTTTAAATAATAGTAAGATGGGCTATTGTCGGCGAACCATTAATGGCACGCCGAGTTCAGTTTGTGCTAATGATTCAGAGTGCTCCCCTGGGTTTAGCTGTTTTAGAGAGAGGTTTGATTATTATAGTGACCCTGAACAAATAAAAAATTTAAGTGGATATAGTAAGCCTGGATTTCGTTTTAAAAAAGGAGTTTGTATGGAAGGAGGAAATAGTGGGAGAGAGTGTATAAGTGATATGGATTGCTTGTCAATTCCAGGCAGTTGCAATAAGAGTATTGATGGATTTTTCTCTTTTTCCGAAATGAGCCAGGAAGGGGAAATTGTCTTTTCTCCGATGTCAAGTTTTGAAATTGGATCCGTAAAGCCATATGGTTGGAATTTAGGAAACCCTTTGAACTTATTAAAACCGATAAGCAATTTTTCTAAAATGGAATGGAAGATTGAATATTCCAAATTAATAAATAATCCGGTATCCGCCCAGCAAGAAGGACTGAATCCTAATGCCCCTGAGGGTCAAGGATTTGTCAAAATAAATGGTCCGTTTACGATAGAGTCTGAAGAAATTGAGATTTTTGGAAATGTTGAATATACCATTTCAGCTTATATTAATACTTCTAAACTATTAAAGGGTAATGCAGTTGTAAGGCTAAAAGAGTTTAATTCTTCTGGTCATCAAATTCATGAAAGAAAACTATTGGAATATGATTCTGGTAATGATTGGAGTATTTTATCCAAGAAATTTACGACTAATGATCAAACAATAAAAGCGGTAATTGCTTTGAGTAATTGGGATCATGATAATTTAACCTATCATGATAGGGTAATAGGTGCATCTTACTTTGATGAAGTAAAATTGCGTCCGGCGTTGCAAGTTTCGGCTTCACCTGAAAAATATATTATGCCAACATGCCGAATATACCCCGCGACTAATTCTTTGAGTTGTGATTATTATACGGATAAAAATTATCAATTGAGAGGCTGGCTTGGCTACTGCCTTGAACCGGATCCAGCAAATAGTAAGCAGTGTTTGGTTTGGTGGCCGGTGGATTTAATTAAGGGCGGATTTGCTCCAGAAGAATCATTAAATATTCCTTCTCCATTGTATTATTGTTTAGGGGCAAAAGAGGGGAGATATTATCTTAATTCGTGTTTATTTCAGTCAGGAAAATTATGTGCAGCCGTTGGATCTCTTTCTTCTAATCCAAATCCTTTACAGCGTAGTTTTAGTTGGGAACCGCCGGCTGATTGGAGAATTGAGGATTGGCAGATAGAAAATATAACGGTTTCTGCTACAGTAACCGATTGTATTGGTGGACGCGAATGTAATGATGTTTCTCCTGGGGGAAGATTAAATCCTGTTGCTAGGATGAGGCTTTTTAAAAGTCCTAATGAAAGATTTGCATGGGTAGGCGGAGATGGCCTTAAAGCGGCATTAAATTATAATTCCAGCGGTATTTTGGAAAGGATTGACTTTGAAGCCATTTTGGATAATTGTTTTTGCGAAAATATTGATATCACCTTTGTTCTTAAAAGAGTTTGGTGTAAAGATTTAGTCCAGGTAGTCACTCCTTTTGGCCAGAATAAAGCTTGGTCGTATAGAATTTCTGATGAAGGATCAAGCAGATTTATTGTACCCGGTCTTGGATATGTAGACAGTACCGATTACAGACCTTTTGGAGCGGTTGTTCCTCCAAACCCTTCAGATAATCCGGCAAGTTGGGACCTTTCAAATGATATATGGATTCGGCCGTTGACGGTTGGCAGAATTCAATCTGACATTTTTTCATCAAATCCTTATCAAGCCAGAGCCGGTACCCCTTATGCCTGTACCCAAAGTTCAAGTATTTTCAAAGGCCAATCATGCTCTTATCCTTCAACATTGATTGATGGATATTCAAATATTATTAATTGGAGTAATGATCCTTCAACTGCTGGATATTCATTAGAAAAATATTTTATTCCAAAAGCCCAGGATAGTTTGAAGCGTCTTTTTGCCAGGAGTTATGGACATTGGGAATTCCAAGGTTATGGAATATGTAAAGATGAAAACGGATATATTATGGGTGATGGTGTCCCATGCTCTTGCCCTGAAAGTGTATGTGCAAAGACTAGCGATATCAGGTTTAAAGCCTGCGGTCAGGGAGTTTGCTCTTACTATGATGAAAATGGCAGAATATCGCCTGATCCCAACGATCTAGAAAGTTTGGTCCCCAAAAATATCAGAAATTGCATTAATGACGAAGAATGCAAACCGAGTTGTGTAAACGGAAAATGTTTAGGAACATCTGGTATTTCCTGCACTGTTAATGGAGATTGTCCTCAAAGTTTTTGTGTTTCCACTGGGCAGGCATGCGAGGTGGGGATTGTTGGATGCCTGTCTTTAAAAGATATTATAAAAAAAGCAGTTAAAATAATCACTCAAACATTTTTCACGGACGGTTTTTTTGATCTTGGTTTTGCAATTGTGATGATAATAATTAAATTAATTTTAAGTTTACTGACATCGTGTGGCCCAAAAAATTGTGACATTGACAATCCTTGCGGACCCGGAGAAGGAGAATGTTTATCTTTTATTAATTGGTTATTTTATAAATTCGGCTTAAGTGCCGAAGATCCGAACGCTTTGGATTGGCTTTTTCAGGTTGTAATATATCCGATAATTGCCGGTGCGTCGGAATATGGTAACAGTCCAAGTAGTTCTGATGATAAGGGTTTTGATATTCAACAGTTGTTGGATATAGTGTCCGGAGGATCTGTAACTGAAGCTATTTGGGAAAGTAACTTCGGAGTGTTTGCTTTTATTGCTGATATTTTTGGTGCTGAACTCAGGACTTTTGCAGGCAGTTTTTGTACTCAAACAAGCAACCGTTGCAGAGGCAGTAAAAATCCTTTGGCAAGATGTTGTTGGTTTACAAGCTGTAATACTTATGTTTCTGAACAATATTCGTGCGTTGGTGGACCAAATAAAGGAATGATTTGTAATCCAGACGGAGATAATTGTGGCAGTGGATATTGTAAGTTAAAAGATAATAATTCTTCTTATGTCAAGACAGATCAATATTTATGGCAAGAGCCCAAAGACATGTTTCTTTGTGATGCTAAAAGTTCAGGAATAAATAAAAGACCAACCGGTTATTGTAGTGGCGGGATTAATGACGGTCAGCCTTGTTTCAGCAGTGAAACCTGCGTTGGACTTGCCGGCCGGTGCAATAATACAGGTGACTTATGTATTACAACGGGACAACAGAGATACACTCCATTTTTATCATTTGAGTCTGGTGAATGCAATGTTTCATCTCACACATGCATTGTGGATTATGGAAATTATACCGGAAATTCACTTCCTAATGACAGACCTTCCCTTGAAATGGTTTGTACCGCTGGCGAAGTTTGCGTCAGGGTAATAAATAAAACATTAAACAGTGTAGGTTTTGAAATTCCGTGGGAAAAATACGCCGGCAACTGCGTAGAAGATGGTTCCAACACATATTGTGTTATTACAGCTTATGAGTATAGGCCAAAGTATAATGGTGCAGATATTTGTGTAGATTACCATAATACTTGGGATTGTAATACTTTACCAAATTGGCAACCTTGTAAATCTGGCGAGATTTGGGATGGTACTTTTTGTAATATTAATCAAGGAATAAATGTTGGATCATCTGATTGTGGAGGGTCCAATGACAAATGGAAATTCTGTCGATCTAACGCTACCTGTGTTGATAGCGACTTTAATAAAATTGTTGAGGATTCTTCCGTTTCTGACAGATTTGGAGATTATTATGATTATTGTGCTGTTGCTCCAAAAGTTTCTTACATGGCAGTAAATGGAAAAGAGAGTTTGTCAACAAATATCCTTAGTTCAGGCAGTATTGCTTTGTCTTTTGCCGTGACAGTTGATCCTAATCAAATGCCATTAAAGGGTTATGTAATTGATTGGGGAGATGGAACCAATACTTCAGTCTCCGGACAGTCTTTGTCGGTACGTTTTGACAAATCAAATCCCTTTACGGCAACACATTTTTATTCATATTGGGATCTACTAGCTGCCGATCAAGCCGGCAATCTTTGGTGTGGTGAAGATAGTCCATGCTGTAAAGAACAAGCATGTGCTGTAGTTCCTAGGATTCAGGTAAGGGATAATTGGAGTTGGTGTAATGCATCACTGAGATGCAGTAATACAGCTTCAGGTTTAGGGACTGGCAGGTATTGTTATGGTGATGAATATTGTCCTGCTGGTCAATTTTGTCGGCCGGTATCTAGTAATCCAATCGGTAATCTTAATTGGGGTCATTACGGTAAGAATTGTCAAAATAATCAAAATGCTTGGCAGCCGTTTGCCGGCAGAATAATAGTCAGCCCATAATGGACAGTTTTTAATTTTCTTGTCATCCTGAATTCATTTCAGGATCCAGAAAAGTTTTGAAATCATTACTTTGTCATTTCGACCAAAGGGAAAAATCCCTTAAACAAGAAAAAAAGAGGAATTCTAAATGACAAATCAAGGTTCAAACAATAAAAATAAAATGAAAAATTTTTTAGAAAAATTAAAAAGCCGCCTGCAATGGAAAAAATCCGTTTTGGTTTTATTTTTTGTTTTATTTGTTGTTTTTTTGCCAGTCAGTCTTTCTTATAATTTGCCACAGCCGGTTTTTGAAGCCCAAAGCCAATCAACAGAAAGCCAAAATTATAGGATTTTTGAATTGTTTTCAAACAGCGCCGCTGCCACCGATGCTGAAGCAAGTGAAAATTACAAACCAAATTGGGTAGAACGTTATGTTTATGATGCTATAGGTTATTTGGCCAAAGGTATTATTTGGCTTCAAGGCTGGATTTTATCAATGTTAATTTCAATATTGATGGCATTGATGAGATATAATGGCTTTGTAAATGCTCATGCCGTAAGAACAGGGTGGACATTGGTCAGAGACGTGGCTAATATGTTTTTTGCTTTGATTATTTTGGCAATTGCCTTGGGAACAATATTGAAAATTGAATCATATAATATCAAGCGCCTTTTACCCAAAGTTTTACTGATGGCGGTTTTGGTTAATTTCAGCCGGACAATTTGCGGCTTAATGATTGATTTTGCCCAGGTAATAATGATTACTTTTGCCGCCTCGTTTGCCGCTGTTGGCGGACAAGGAGCGGGGAATATGGTTAAGCTTTTAAAAATTGACTCAATTGTTTATTATACGAAAAAATTAGGGGGTTCTTCTAATGAACCCATTAAATATTTAAATGTAGTGATATCAGCGATATTGGCTGTAATATTGCTTGCCATTGCCTTAGTAGTGGTTTTAGTTATGGTGGTTGTAATTTTAATGAGAATGATAATGCTTTGGGTGCTTTTAGTACTTTCCCCTTTGCCTTTTATTCTTTCCGCTTTTCCTCAGGGTGAAAAATATGCCCAGCAGTTTTGGCAGGAATTTACCAAGTATGTGATTGTCGGGCCAGTAATTGCTTTTTTCTTGTGGCTTTCTTTTGCTGTTGTTAATCAAGATTTTGATGATGAATTAAAAAAAGTAAGCACCGGAATGGAAGATAAACCTTCTACTGGAAATGATATAGAGGGGGAGACAATTATTACCCAAATAGGTGAAATTGATGATTTTTTGAAGCTTATTATCGGAATAGGTATGTTAATGGCTTCATTGATGGTTACTCAGCAGCTGGGCGTGGCCGGCGGCGGATTTGCCGGTTCAATGTATGGCAAGATCCGCGGCGCCGGGATTGGGGCGGTGACCGCACCTTTTCGCGGAGCATATTCAGTAGCAAGATTAGGGGTTAGAGAAACAGGAGGACTTATCTCTCGTCGAGTTGCTAATCTTTCTCAAAAGGGAGGTGTTTGGCGTGCTGCTGCCTTATTAAGCCCAAGAGCCATAAAGGAAGGTTTTGCTGCTTCTAAGGCTGAAGCTGATGAAGTTGCTTATCCCGAAGCAGCAGCTGGTATTCAGGATTTTGTTAATCGCTACAACCCTTTAACTCGTAGAAAAACTCAGCATCAAAGAAGGGCTCGTAGAGCGTCTGTTGCGAAATATCAAAGTGATTTAGCCGCTCAAAATTTTAGTGAAATGGAATTGGCACAGGAATTTGAAAATGAATTTAATTCCAAAAGTGCTGATATTGATAGATTAAACGCGATTATGCGCCAACAAGTTATGAATAAACAAGAAGATGATCATGAGGTTGGAGTTAGGGATGGTGAATATGGTCCAGAATCTAATATGATGGAGCGTATCATGAGAATAAAAAATAAATATGGAGAAGAAACAGCCGCTGAAGTTGCGGGGGATCTAACTGATATTGCTGAATCTGCTTCAAAAACTCGAGCTATGGGTATGGTTACTCAAAAATATGACAAAAAAAGAAATAAAGTCATTCGGCAGCTTAATCTTGATCCATATTCACATGAACAAGAGCAGACTACCAGGATGAATCGAGCTGAATTACAGCGATTATTACCCGGTCTTGAGGGTAAATTTGTAAGACGGACAGTTGCTAAAGCTAAAAAAATGTTAAACCCATTTAGTAATAAAGAGTTTGAGAGTAACATGATTAATTATGATTCTTTTGGAGTTGCTAATTGGCGATCAGTACCGAGAAAAATGGCTGACGTTATAAATAAACGTGGCCACAGTTTAGCAGAACGTGTCAAAGAAACAATCGGGTTTAATGATGTTATTAATGAGGAAACAGGGGAAAAAGAGGCAAGATTAACTTCAGTGGGTGCTTTAATTGATGCTTTTAAAGGTAATCCAAAAGTTGCTGGGGCAGTTTTGGCTAATTTAAATTTAGAGAAAAGTGAATATCAAACAGTTCATAAAATATTAAAGAGTGAGGCTGCTAAAAGTGTTGGTATTGACCCTAAAAAAATTGACGAAGTTTTTTCTCAGCCAATCTTAAGGGATAGTACAGGAAGAGATAGTATGACATTAGAGCAATCACAATTCATTGATCGCTTGGAAGATGGAAGGCTAACCTTTAGAAAAGAAAAATTACATCCTGATCATTTAGATGCTAATGGTGATCCTCTTTCTGCCTTTAAAGGCTATGAGCCTACGATATTATATAATACAGAAAATCATACAGGGTATGGTGCAGTTAGAGGACTAACAGAAGAAGAAGAACCTATTCCGGCCGGAGCAAGAATGGGAGCAAAGATACAAGAGCCTCTTGTAGTTCAAGATCCGAATAAAATTAGGGGTGTTAAAACCGCATCTTCCACTAAAAAAGGTGCAGTTCAGGCTGGAGTTGGGATTAATTTTGAAGATTCAGAAATTCAAAAGAAATTTGGGGTTAAAGCGGGTCAAGATGCAGTATATTACAAAGGAGATGATATAAATAAAGCAATTAAAAGTCTAGGAGAAATTTATCGCAGACAGCTTGCAGAGGAAGGAAAAACAGGTAAAGATCTTGAAGAAGCTGTCAATAGATTTATTGAAGGTTTAAAAAACGCCGGCAGTTTAAGAATTCATAATAATAATGCTGGTACAGGCAATATAGCAGAAAGATAAGCCCAAGCCCGTCATGAGAAAGCTCATGTTCAGGTTGACAATTTAAATCCAGGGCAACTTGATCAATATTGGGATTCTTTAGATAAGGAACAACAAGGACAAATTACTTCTGACATCAAAAAACGCTATGGTAGTAACATATCAGAAACTGATTTAAAGAAAGAAGCATTGGCAGAAATGTCTGGTGTTGGCAAGGGAATTTATGAGCCGACCGCGGAAACTAGGCAGATTTTAGGGGAGATGGGTGTAAAAACCAGAAAGACTACAAGTCCAAATGAAGTTGTTTCAGCTGCCCAAGAGGTTTTTAATCAGAAAGCAAATACAGTTAAAGAAGCGGTTAAATCGCTTGACCCTGAAGAATTTAAATTAGTTTTGAATGATTTAACTTCATCTATTGATGATATTGCCGTGGCCTTAAGTACTTTTGGCGATAAAATAGACAGTAGCGGAATTAATAAATTAAAAACCAGATCATCAGAAATTAAAAATATGCAGGCAACTGCTGCGGGGCAAGGAACCAGTCTTGATTCTACTTCTTTTCATGGCGCCTTGAATGATATTAGAACAATTCTAAAAGGGATTCTTAGAGAAGAAACAAAAGGAAATAAATCAAAGTCAACTGATAATATTGGAAGACTGGCTAGCAGTTTAATGGCTGAAAAAGAAAAAAAGTGATGCCGGGTATTAATAAAATAAAATAAAGAAGATAGCTATTAGAATATGGCAATAAACAAATTTCCACAATTTTCAATAGTTGAGATACCTCTATTAACAGTAGAGAAGTTATTATTACCTAAAATTCAAGAAAAAATTAAAAATTCAGTAAAAGTAATTTTAATGGATAACGATTCTGATATGGCAGTTAAATTAAGGAATCAAATTAAATTTTTAGTGGATAGTGATAAAAATAATAAATTAGCGGTTGATTTAAGAGAAGAGTATAATATAATCATAAATATGTTATTACTTCCTAGTCTTATATTTTTAAATAATGATCAAATTACAATTATATTTCGTGATTATTTAATAAAGCTAATTAAATCTGATGCAGATATTTTATGGCCAGTTGAGAATTATATTGATTATTATCAAGATACGTCTAAAACTTTTGACTTTGTGAATTTGGCCACTAGAAGCATGGGTCAAAATAGAGAAAAAATTGGTAATGTTAAAATAAATTTAGAGGCCGAAGATAAAAAAGTTGATCCAACGGTTGGTAATTGGTTAAAACATTATAATTCTTTTTTGTATGAAAATAAAGTTAAAGGCATACTAAAAGAAGCTGATTTTTTTCAAAATGATCGTTTTATTAAAAGTTTATCGGATGAGGATGTAAACTTACTAAAAAAAGTCATACGACTTTATAATTTTTTGAAATTTCCGGGTCAATTTTCTCAATATTTGGTGAAATCAAAAAAAACATTACCTTTAAAAGATAATAATATATTTTTTCCAGAAAGTGATGAAAAAATGGAAAAAGAAGAAAGTAGAGAAAATATTTTAGAGTTAGAAAAAAATAAAAAATCTATGGCTTCTGGAGAAAAGGAAATTTTAGCTGCCTATCAGGGAAATTTAAAACAGCAAAAAGCAATTGCAAAAATTGAAACAAAATTAAAGAAAAAATTTGCTGATGATTTAAACAAATATAGATCCGATTTTTTTACTTCAGTCCAGTCAAAAGATATTGATCGTTCTATTGCAATACTTCGTCTTTTGTCAAAAGCCAATGATTTAGAGAAATTTTTAAAGGAAGACGAAAAACTGAATAAATTTCTTGTATCTGTCTGGGAGAAAAGATATGGCAAAGAGTTTGTTGCTGATTTTTCTAAAAATCCCGGAGCAGTAAAATTTATCCGCCTTTTTTTGAGATATGTCTTGGAAGAAAGGCTTGGAATGGTAACCAGTGATGCCGCCAGAATTGGGATGCAGATTGGAAATATTTTTATTGAATTAGGACATAAAGATTTCAACCAGCTTGCTTATTTTGATATGAAAAGCAAGCAGTTTGGCTGGTTTGAGGAGTAGGTTAAATATTGGGTTGATTGAAAGCATTACTTTGTCATTTCGAGCGACGGTCGCCGAAGGCGACAGGAGTCGAG
>CAZCCC010000026.1:0-18835 GCA_964497245.1 uncultured Gammaproteobacteria bacterium
TCCCAATGATACCAGTGGTTGTCTAGGAGGATTGGTTCATATTGATATTAACTGGCCTGATCGGTTTGACGCTCCTTTTATCCAAAAAAATTGCAATTCAGTTCCCCGTCTGCCAGAAAGACTTAATTAAAAACAATGAAAACGGCCCCGGCGCTGCGCGCTGGGGCCGATATTTTTTTTGGGCTAAAAAATCTCAACGACCTTCAGCCCAAATTTTTCAATAACCTGTTCAAATTCCAGGTTGTTATCGGGCCGAAGAAAAAAGGCAAACCCTTTGCCTCCTGGCGGTATCCACCAGGAATTTTTGATGTAGAGCCCGTCCACAATTTGAACGACTCTTGGATCCTCAATCAAATCGTGGCCCTCTAGTTCTTGAATTATTGCCACCACTTGCGCCTCAAAATCAGCAACGGGCATTTCCGAGTCAAAAAGAAAACTCAGATAACCTGTTGGTTTTCTCCAACAAACCCAAGTCATTGAGTTCATCTCCCCCCATGCAATTAATAAACTTTCCTCTTCGGAATAGCTTATTTGATGCGAGAGCAAAATTGACTCAACAAACTCCGGCCTCTTCTCTGAAATGGTGGAACATCCAAGACTAAAAAGAAAAAAAAGAACTAGGTATTTCATCTGAATCTCCTTGCGACTATTGTCGCTGTTGAAACAATTACTATACTTCCATCATATTATTATACTATATTTTATATTATTTGTCAATAAAAAAATAAAAAATGCCCTTTTTTTAGCTTAAATTAGGCACTTTTAGCTTAAATTAATTTATTTCACTTGCCAGCCAATCTTTCATTACTTCATTTAATTCAGCCTTGCTGACTTTAGGCCAAAGCGTATTGTCTTGATCTGATTTTGGTAATATTTTTTCTTTTGAGTTATCTAAAACACTTGCAATACTTGCCTTAGAGGCGGCTTCATCCATTAAGTCAATTGCTTTATCAGGGAAAGACTTGTTTTTAATGTGTTTTGAAGCCAGTTTAACTGCTTCAAGAATTGCTTCATCGGTTATTTGCACTTTATGGAAATTTTCATATCTTTTTTTTATTCCGCGGAGAATTTCAATTGTCTCCTTTTCATTAGGCTCGTCAACTAAAACCGGATGAAGTCTTCTGTCCAGAGTAACATCTTTTCTGATAAACTCTTTATATTCATCGGCTGTTGTTGCTCCAATAAGTTGTAAGTCGCCTCTGGCTAAAGCCGGCTTTAAAATATCATCAGCATCAATTGCCCCTTCCGCATCACCGGCACCAACCAAAGTATGAATCTCATCAATAAATAAAATTATGCTCCGCTGGGAAGATGAAATTTCATCCGCAATTTGCTTGAGTCGTTTTTCAAATTCACCACGATATTTAGTGCCGGCAACTATTCCGACCAAATCAAGAGCCAAAATTTTCTTATTCACAAGAGTTTCAGGTACTTTTTTGTCAGCTATCAGCTGGGCCAATCCTTCGGCAATTGCCGTTTTCCCCACTCCGGACTTTCCAACTAGAACCGGATTATTTTTGGTTCTGCGACATAAAACCTGAATAACTCTTTCAATCTCCTCCTCTCTGCCAATTACCGGATCAAGCTTCCCTTCAAAGGCAAGTTTAGTTAAATCTCGGGAATATTGTGATAAAGTAGAAACATGGCCGCCAAATGCCGACAAGCCTTTATTTTTAAAAGTTAAAAATAAAAATAGGATTATTATAACAAAAAAAAGAAGAAGAAAAGGCAAATTAAAAAATGAAAAAAGATTAAAACTAAAAATTGGCATTTGAATTGATTTTTAAAACAATTTCTTATACAATAAGTATACCATAAATAAAAATTATCATCAATCATATATGGCTAAAATTGAAGAATTGATAAATATACTTAAAGAAAATAAAAAAAATCAAAAATCTCCAATCTTCCCTTATTTCAAGGCTAACCGATCGGAATACGATTTTGATTTAATCAGACTGGCTTATGACTATGCCTTAAATGCCCATAAAGGCCAAATAAGAAAATCCGGAGAACCATACATAAATCACCCGTTAGAAACAGCTATTATTCTGGCAAAAATGGGAATGGACCAAGACACAATAATTGCTGCTCTTTTGCATGATGTGCCGGAAGATACAACCTATAGTTTGGTGGAAATTAAAAAAAACTTCGGGCCTGAAGTTGCCAAATTAGTTGGCGGCATAACTAAGTTGGGAGTTATAAAATATCGCGGAATGGAAAAATATGCTGAAAATCTGCGAAGAATGTTTATCTCAATGGCTCAGGATATAAGAACAATTCTGATAAAAATGGCTGACCGGCTTCATAATTTAAAAACTTTGGATTCCTTGCCAAGGGAAAAACAAAAGCGGATTGCTCAAGAAAGCCTGGAAATCTATGCGCCTATTGCCAACCGCCTCGGAATCGGACAAGTAAAGGGAGAGCTTGAAGATCTGGCCTTTCCTTATATTTATCCTGAAGAATACCAATGGATGAAAGAAGAAGTAATTCCTAAAATTGAACTCAAGATGGAATATATTCAAAAAACAATAAAGCTGGTTAAAAAAGAATTAGAAATCCAAAAAATTAAAATTATTTCAATCCACGGCAGAGCAAAAAGACTATACAGCCTTTTCAAAAAAATTCAAAAACCTCACTATAATGGAGACGTCTCCAAAATATATGATTTAGCGGCTTTAAGAATTATTGTGCCAACCGTAGCAGACTGTTATCAAACTCTTGGGATAATACATCATCTTTGGCGGCCATTGCCGGGAAGGATAAAAGATTATATATCGCAACCTAAGCCAAACGGCTATCAATCACTCCACTCAACCATATTCGGACCCGAAGGAACAATAATTGAATTTCAAATTAGAACTTTGGAAATGCACGAACAGGCCGAATTCGGAATTGCCGCCCATTGGCATTATAAAGAAAATAACGGACGAATAAAAAAAAATGACAATAAAGGATATACCGCTCCAAAAAAATTTAATTGGATAGAAGACTTGGTTAAATGGCAACAAAATATAAAAAATAACCAACAATACCTAGAGTCATTGACTGTTGATTTTTTTGAAAATAGAATTTTTGTTTTTACACCAAAAGGAGATGTTATTGATCTGCCTGATGGTGCCACTCCCATTGATTTTGCTTACCATGTCCATTCTTGGATAGGAGATCATTGCACCGGAGCAAAAATAAACAATCAAATGATAAATCTGGGTGCCAAATTAAAAAATGGTGATGTTGTTGAAATTATAACCGATAAAAATCGTAAAAGACCAGGTAGAGACTGGCTGAAATTTGCAAAAACCGGAGCAGCAAGGGATAAAATTAAATCAGGAACCAATAAATAATGAAAATGTTGATCACAAAATTTAATCAGCTTTTTTACAGTAAACCTTAAATTTAAAATTTAATCTAAAATTTTACCGACAATTCCGGCCAATTCTTCCTCAGAATAAAACTCAATTATAATTTGGCCTGATTCACCGGTTTTTTTAATATTCACTCTAGTTCCCAATACTGACTGAATCTTTTCTTCTATTGCTGCCACATCAGGATTTTTAGCTTTTCTAAAATGCCTTTTAACAACCACTTTCTTGACTTGATTCTCCGCCGCCCTTACCGTGAAATCATTTTTTAAAATCTTTCTAAAAAATTCAAGCCTTTTTTCCGCAGGAACTCCAACAATAAGCCGAGCAGTACTATAATTTATTTTTCCATTGATTAAAGCTTTTTGTATTTCAGTTGGCAAAGTCAAAAGCCGTAAAGTATTAGCCACTACTGATCGGCTTTTACCCACTTTTTTTGAAACTTCTTCCTGTGTCAAATTAAATTCATCTATTAATCTTTGAAAAGCTACTGCCTCTTCTACTGAATTCAAATTTTTTCTTTGAATATTTTCCACCAGAGCAATTTCCAACTTCTGCTGCTCTTTAATTTCACGAACAATAGACGGAACGGTTTTGAACCCTAAAATTTGAGCAGCCCGAAAACGCCTTTCACCGGCTACTAGCTGATATCCATTTTCAATCGCCGACAAAATTAAGGGTTGTAATATTCCATGCTCTTTTATTGAATTAGTCAAATCTTCAAGTCCTTCATGATCAAAATTACTTCTTGGCTGAAGTGGATTTGCTTTTATCTTATTTAAAGGAATATGACTTATCATATCAGCAGTACCAATTTTATCTGTCTTATTTTGACTAATTATTCTGTCAATTTTTTGTGGAATAAGGGAACTGAGCCCTCTACCTAGTCCTTGAGTTTTGTTCATATTGGAAAAATAAAAATAAAAAACTTTAGGTTTAAATAAGCCTGTAAATTTTATCACTTATATTAATAGTTTTAATAAACATAATTTTCTTGTTCAACAATCTCACGGGCTAAACTCTCATAAGACCTGCCACCTGCAGAACGTGGATCATAAGACAATATTGTCTGTCCAAAACTTGGAGACTCTGTAAGCCTTACATTTCTTGGAATAATAGTATTGAAAAGTCGATTAGGAAAATGCTTTCGCAACTCATTTAAAACCTGACCAGAAATTTTATTTCGCTTATCAAATAAGGTAACGACTGCTCCCAAAATCCTTAATTCAGGCCGAAGATTATCTTTTATCAAATCAATCGTATTTAACAACTGACCAAGTCCCTCAAGGGCTAAATATTCAGCTTGAACCGGTATAATCACTTCTTCAGCCGCAACTAAGCCGTTGATTGTTAACAAATCAAGGGAAGGAGGACAATCAATTAGAATATAGTCATAATCATTTTTTACTTCTAATAATTGGTCTTTTAAGCGAAACTCACGATTTCCCATACTAACTAATTCAACTCTCGCCCCAGCCAACTCAGGGGTTGCCGGCGCTAATTTATAACCGACATGGCCAGTTCCTTTGATTACCTGACGAAAAGATATACTGTCAATTAAAGAATGATAGACTCCATGATTAATTTGAGTTAAATCAATACCTAGTCCGGAAGTGGCATTGGCCTGAGGATCAATATCAACTAATAAAACAAACTTGCCCAGCCACGCCAGATAAGCTCCTAAGTTTATTGCAGTAGTGGTTTTACCAACTCCGCCTTTTTGGTTAACAATCGCAATTATTCTTGACATAAGTATATTATAGTAAAAAAATACCTTTATGACAACAAAAAAACAGCCCTGAAAAGCCGATTTAAAAAATAATCATTATCTTGCCATCTACTGTTAATTGTTAACTGTTAAACTGGTAGCGAGGGTGGGGATCGAACCCACGACCTAAGGGTTATGATTCCTTCGCTCTAACCAACTGAGTCCCGACGAACGCCTTTGGCGTTGTCGGGATCCCGATTCCGCCGTAGGCGGACATCGGGACTACCTAAAAGACTGAATTATCTTTCCAATTATTTTACGGCTTTTCTTGGCCTTTAAAAATCTTTCTCTCTTGTAGGCAAGACTTATACTAGGATATTTTTCTACTCTAACTAAAATCCACGGCCTTTTTGGAGCCGTGGATTTAGATAATCCAATATTATGTTCTTTTAATCTAATTTCAATATTTGAAGTGACTCCAATATAATAACTTCCATCTTTCTGACTTTTCAAAAAATAAACATAGTGGAGTTTTTCCATACTTACTAAAGTAGCGAGGGTGGGGATCGAACCCACGACCTAAGGGTTATGATTCCTTCGCTCTAACCAACTGAGCTACCTCGCCGCGAAGTTTTTTTATATTTTAATCAATCAAATTCCTTGGTTGCGGGAGGGGGATTTGCACCCCCGACCTCCAGGTTATGGGCCTGGCGAGCTGCTACTGCTCTATCCCGCGTCATATAAATAACAATTAACTTGATTATGATACTTTATAATTATTTTTCTGTCAACAGATCAATAATTAATTTGCTCAAAATTTTTGTCAACTATTTCTAAAGAAAATATTTTCTTATCAATATAGTCTTGAACCTCGTTTATTATATCATGATCCCTTAAAATACCCTGCTCTTTAAGTTTTTTAATTTCATCTATTGTAAACCATCTGGCGTCCATTATTTCTTCCGGATTAAAATTAAAATTTTCTGTAATCGGTTCAGCAGCAAAAATAAATTTTATCGGATGATGTATATTGCCAGTTCTTTTACTTTTTTTAATCAATGAATAAACACCAAGCAGCCCGATGATTTTAATTTTTAATTCTGTCTCCTCTTCGGCTTCCCTCTTTGCCCCATCAATAATTTTTTCATATAAATCAATCCAGCCTGCCGGATGGTTCCAGCTTCCTTTGTCAACTACGGCTTCTTGAACCAATAAAAATTTATTATCTTTTTTGATAATACAGCCACCAACAACAAACGGCTGGGTTATTATTCTATTTTCTATAGGTATTGGCTTCATGTTATAAAATATTTTATAGTTAAAAATATTAAATCCTTCTACCCCACGCCCTCTATTTGGAAATAAAAAAATCCATAGTGCTTTGGACAACAAGTGCCCGAGGAGAGACTCGAACTCTCATTCCTTGCGGAACACGATTTTGAGTCGTGCGTGTATACCAATTTCACCACTCGGGCATTAAACATTTTTTATTTACCAAAATCAGAATAACAAAAAAGTAAATATTTGTCAAAAATAATATAAATTACAAAATCGTAAAAATATGATAATATTAAAATACTTTAAAAATTATGTTTCTAACAGTACATGCAACAGTCGGGGCAATAATAGGCCAATATAGCCCAAATATTTGGCTTGCTTTTATTTTCGGAGTTATTTCTCATTATTTGCTTGACGCAATTCCTCATGGAGATGAAACGCTGGGTGGAAAAGATAAAAAAAATGTTTCAAAAAAAGACATAATATTTATAATAAAAATTGCTTCTCTTGATGGAACTACAATGAGCATTTTTTTAGCATACCTTTATTTTCAGGGTTTTATAAATATCTCATTGCCAATTTTAGCAGGGGTGGCTGGAAGTATTGTACCAGATTTTATGAATGGAATTTATCTTTTGACTAAAAGTAAATTTCTGGAAAAATCCTCTCTCTTTCATTTTAATCTGCATTTTATTTTTAAAACTTCCGTATCTTTAAAAGTTGGACTGGTGATCCAATTTATATTTCTTTTAGTTGCTACTTCTATAATTATATACTTCTAAAAGTTTTGTAAATATTATGAATTATCCCGCCAAAAAGGTGGTAATTATAATTAAAAATTTTAAAAAAAATTACCACGATTATTTATCTATAAAAATCTAGAATTTAAGCAACTTTGTAAATTCATCTTTATTTTTGAATGGTCCAATCATTGCCAAATTTAATTTCTTTTCAACAAAAATCTCTTCTGCAACCTTTTTGATTTGATCAGATTTTACATCAAAAATTTTTTTAATTCTCTGTTCAGGAGTATATATTTTTTTTAAAAGTAATTCTTGTTTGGCAAACCAATCTGCCATATTTCCCGAATCTTCAAGCTCTAAAACCAACTTGCCTCTTATAAATTGCTTGGCGGATTGAAGCTCTGATTCGGTGACTCCATATTGTTTTATTTTTTTTAATTCTTCCAAAATCAAGCTTATGGCTTTTTTTGTTTTTTCTTTATCTAATCCAGACTGAATCAAAAAAGCGCTAATATCATTATAGACATCAAGATCAGCTTTAATGTAGTAGGCTAAACCATTTTTTTCCCTTACAATGGAAAAAAGCCTTGAACTCATATTGCCTCCCAAAATAACAACCAAAAGATAAAGTGCAAAAAGCCTTGGATCATTAAGAGGATAGGCCGGAAAGCCAATTCCGAGTTGCACCTGCTCTGTTTCCTTGAATTTAATATTGACTCTGGGTTTACTCTGACTAATTTTAACTTTTGGGAAATTAGTCTTTTTACCCTTTTTAGCATTTTGGAAAAAATACTTTTTACAAAGATTTTTGACTTTATTAATTTCAAACTTTCCTGAAACTCCTAAAACAATATTTCTTGGCTTATAATATCTATCGCGGTATCTAATTATTTCTTTTCTTGGAATATTTTTTATAACCGACTTTGGTCCTGATATCAGCTGACCCAAAGAATTATTTCCGAAAAGCGTCTGCTCAAACATTGCCGGAAGAAACATTATCGGATTGTCTTCATACATATTTATTTCTTCAATAATTACTCCCCTTTCTTTTTGAATTTCATTCTCGTCAAAAATTGAATTGAAAATTATGTCGGATAAAATGTCAAACGCCAATCCAATATTTTCATAAGCTATTTTGACATAATAGCCGGTATGATCTTTGGCCGTAAAAGCATTAAATTCAGCGCCAACTGAATCAAGTTCTTTGGTAATATCCAAGCTAGTTGGACGTTTTTTCGTGCCTTTAAACATTAAATGCTCAATAAAATGGGATACACCATTTATTCTTTTGTCTTCATAGCGAGAACCGACAGGTAACAATATTAAAACAGTAACCGCTTTTGTTTCTTTTAGCGGTGTGGCAACAAGAGTTAATCCATTTTTAAATTTTATTTTTTGATACATAACAAAAAACTCTACGAAAAAAATCTTTTTTCTTTAAAATCAAAACGTTTTTTTAATTCAATAATTGAATTCATTGAGTTTTCATCGCCAACTGCAATCCCTATTTTATTAACATCAAGTCTTTGAACTACACTAAAAAAATCGGGGTGATTTTTTAAATAATCAAATGCGGCCTTAGGATCTTGCGGTAAATTTCTAAGATTGTCTGCAAAATCTTCAAAATTATAATCGTCTTCAATAATGCAATTTTGAAAATCGGCCGCCAATTCTGAAAAAGATTTAGCCTTTACTTCCCCATCAAAAGACTGACTGCGTGAAAGAATGCCACGCCCTTTACTGTATACCAAATCACCACTATCCAAAATTAAAGTGGAACAACTTCTCAAATATTCTTCCGGATCATCGGCCATTATAGTTTTTGTCCTTTCATTGGCTAAATAACTTTCTGTTTGTGGTACAACAAACATCTCTATCGGCAATTTTTTCAGCCTACCGGCCATAATATCTCTTTCCTGGTCAATTCTTTGATTCCAATCCAGATCTTTCTTATCTGTAATTTCAGGATATTTTTTTATAAAAGCGGTTTTACTGAATTCTCCCCAGCCCAGCTTAACTAATATTTTTCTTCCCAATTTGTCAACGGCCAAAGTATATAATGAAGCACCATCACCAGAAAAATTTTCATGGTTATCTTGATTGGAAGACAAAACAATTTCACCAAGAGAACTATGAAAATAATTTGAAGCTAATTCTGAAATTCTAGTCAAATTTTTTCTATTTTCATCTTCTGGTTCTAAGTCAAACTCCAAATCATTAGACCTTTTTTCAGTCATATTATTCCAATTTATCCTTAAAATAATTAATTAATTCCGCTAATTTAATTCTTTCTTGCTTCATTGTATCGCGATCGCGGACAGTTACGGCTTTATCGTTTTGTGTTTCAAAATCAACTGTTACACAATAAGGCGTTCCAATTTCATCCTGACGCCGATAGCGCTTACCGATTGAACCTGTCGCATCATATTGGCAAAACCAATTTTGGCGTAAAGAATCAAAAATATCCAAAGCAGGCTTGGTTAATTCTTCTTTTTTAGATAAAGGCAAAACGGCAACTTTTACTGGTGCAATTTTTTTGTCAAATTTCATTACCACCTCAAGATCTTTTACCGACTCGGTAGTTTCGGTTCGACCTCCTTTGATTTCGGTATAAGCATCAACTAAAACCGCCAGAGTAGAACGATCAGCTCCGGCAGAAGGCTCAATTACATAAGGAATAAACTTATTTCCTGTTTCGTCGGTATAATCAAGATTTTCACCGGAAAATTTTGAATGCTGACTTAAATCAAAATCCCTGCGATTAGAAACTCCCTCAAGTTCAGACCAACCGGCAAAAGGAAAATTATATTCAATGTCAGAGCAAGCTTTAGCATAATGAGCCAATTCATCTTTCTCGTGATCTCTTAATCTTAAATTTTCCTTTTTAATATTCAATACATCAATATACCATTTCAATCTTTGATCAAGCCAATATCTATAATATTTATCTGAATCTTTTGGACTGCAAAAATATTCACATTCCATTTGTTCAAATTCCCGCGTTCGAAAAATAAAATTGCCTGGAGTCACTTCATTGCGAAAAGATTTTCCTATCTGAGCAATCCCAAATGGCAATTTCATTCTCATTGAATCTTTTACATTTTTAAAATTAACAAAAATTCCTTGAGCGGTTTCTGGCCTTAAATAAACCACTGCACTTTCCTCTTCAATCGGCCCCATAAAAGTCTTGAACATCAAATTGAATTTTCGTTCTTCAGTAAGTTCTCCTCCACAATCAGGACAAACAACTGGCTCTTCTTTGGGCTTTTGCTTCATTGTTCCCAAATCAGGCTTAACCGAAGAAGGTATTAATAAATGATCAGCTCTGAAGCGTTTTTTACACTTTTTACAATCAACCAAAGGATCGGTAAAACTTTTTAAATGTCCCGAAGCTTCCCAAATTTTTGGATGCATTAATATTGAAGAATCAAATCCAAGAATATCACTTCTCTTTTGGACCATCTCTTTCCACCACAATCTTTTTATATTATTTTTCAATTCAACGCCTAAAGGACCATAATCATAAAAAGAATTAAGGCCCCCATAGATTTCAGAAGATTGAAAAAGAAAGCCTCGCCTTTTGCAAAGTGAGACCAACTTGCTCATTAAATCCATTTTTTTGTCTTGTTTTTTCATAAAAAAATCTTAACTTATTTTAATGTTTAAGTCAACAATATTAATTAATTAAACTATTTTAATTTCTTCCAAAACAAAATCTTTATCCTGCCAGCAAAAAAACAGCCAAAGCGCTGGTAAATGCAACCGTTATATTATCATCAACCCTTAAATCAAAGCTTTCAACAATACCGGCGGCAATTGACGCTTTAGCACCCAAAAAAAACGCTTGAGACAAGCCCATCTCCGGGATCATCCACTTCAAAAAAACAAAAGCACCAAAAGAACCGAAAATTATAAAAGAGATTGTGCCCGGATAAGTTTTTTTCTTATTCCACGGAAGACTAAAGCCTTTAAATTTTTTACCGATCAGTGTCGCCATTCCATCTCCTAAAGCTAAAATTGCCCAACTGGCCGCAGCTACATATGGAGGAAAAATCAACACAATAACCAATAGGGCTAAAAAATAATAAAAGCCGCCGTTAATTTTATTTTTTTCATAGACCCGATAAAGATATTTTTTAATCCTAGACTTTGGCACTAAAAATAATGACAACAAAAGCAATAGAAATAAAATACCGGCAATATATACACGGTCAACATACTTGAAAAAAAAAGCGAGGAATAAAAGTAAAATATGAATAATCTGTCTTTTTTCTTCGGTAAACATGGGTTAGAAAAAATTAAAGTCTAAAAATTTCTTTATTTTCTTAATTTATACTTAACCAAAAATACTTTTTTCAGGCGGTGGTGGCAAAGGCTTTTCCTCTTTTTCTTTTAAAAAATCATTTTTATCCGAATCATTTTGACTGATCAATTTTTGGTCTTTTTTTAAATCAGGGATGAGTGTCTGGCCGATTTGAAAAGCTTCATCCAATAAAGGATTTTTTATGTCTTCCTCTCCTGATTTGCTTTTGGATTCTAAAAGTGTTTCAAGGGATTCACGCCCAACTTCTGACTCATAATCTTTGTCTGATAATGTTTTGACTTCCAAACCTTTTTTGAAATTACCGCTGCTTCCTTTTACTTCCTGATCTTTACTTGTTAAAGTTTCTTCTTTGTGTGGTTGCAATGACTGCTTTTGCTCTTTATTCTTAAATTCGTCTAATTGGTTTATCTCACTTTTTTCCAAATTATTTTCGACTAACCCAATATCCATTGAAATAGCGGTTTCTTCATCACCGGTTAAATCAATATCCATACTTTTATAATTTTGATATCCTGACTTGTCAACAGTCAAATAATAAATATTATTATTAACTAAGAATGAATAACGGCCGGTTGAATCAGTAATCCTGGTTTCCAAAAGCTTGTTGTACTTTCTATCATAAATTCTAACAACTGCATTCTTGACTGGTTTTTTAGATAATTTATCAAAAACTTTACCCCAGCTCTTAGGCGCTTTTTTAAAGCCAAGCCTGTAAAACAATACGAAAAGAAGAAAATGAATTCCTAAAAAACCAAAAGTTAACCAACCGGGACTTATTATTACTGAAATTAAAGCTAAGGGAACAGCTGAAAAAGCTACGATATACTGAAGTTTCCTTAAATATTTAATGACTATTATTCTACCGGCTGTCATGACTTTTTCCTGAGGATCTATTGGTATATTATATGCTATTGATGATTGCCTTTTGGTTATTTCAATTGGCTGACCATGGTATAAATCTAAATATTTTGCATCCTTATTTTCTTTTTTAAGATATTTTGTCGGAAAATCAAATCTAGGTTTAGTTACAACAATATAATATCTGCCTATATCTACTAAAAAACTATAACGTCCAATTTTATCGGTTACTCTGGATTGGATAAGCTGGGCGTTTTCTTTTTTATAAAGCCGGACAATTGCCAAATCCACCGGCTGCTTAGTCAGAGAATTATACACAATACCCCATTTTTTTCGGCGCCGGCGGAATAAAAAGGCAAACGGCTGAGTAATAAAATATTGAAGGTATGATAAAAAATTAAAAAACGAAAAGGTGGCAAAAGTATTTACCGCAACTGCGGTAATTAGAATCGGCGTTGCCACCCTGTTTATTTGTTCAACTTGGGGATCATTTATAATCGCAAATATTTTTTCAGCCGCTTTAATTAAACTAAATTCGCTATTATCATACGGACTGAAACATCCAGGATCTTCGGGATAGTCAATAAAACCATCACCGTCATTATCTATCCCATCCATGCATTCAGGCAAATAAAATTTTAAGCTGGGCGGAAAACCACAGTCAATAGGACAATTAATTGCATCTTCTCCACTGTCAACTTCACATATTTTATTTCCGCAGCATGGTGAGATGGTTTCACAGATACATTGCTGCAAATTTATTCTTTGACAGATTCCGCAGGCAATAACACAATCATCAACACAAGATATTTTATCTGGAGGAGGGTACAAGGAATAAGGGCAATTATTCAAATCTCGATAAGTTCTTGTTTGGATTCCATTAATACATTCTGACCAGCCGCTTGGCAGCCAATTAGGGATGCAAATTGGAAAACAATCTTGCGGGCAATTATTTTCATCTTCCCCCATTTCACAAATTAAATTACCGCAACAAGGAACTAAATTTTCGCAAATGCACTGTTCCAAATTAATTGTCTGACATATACCACAGGAAATCTCACAACCGGGCAGGCAACTTCTGATCTCATCTGGTCTATTTAAATTATTTCCGCAAGCGTGCTGATCATAGCATTGGCGATTTTCAATTCCATTAACACAGGGTCCCCATTCATCGCACTGCCAACTGGGAATACAATCTAATATGCAATCTTGAGGGCAGCTGATATAATCTTCCGGCGGAGTTGACCAATATTCACAGATACCGTTGCCGCAGCAAGGAACTACATCTTCACAAATACATAAGTCAATATTAAGTATCTGACACGGTCCGCAAAATAAGGTGCAAATTTCATCAGGGCTACATGTTCTGCTAGTAGGCAAAACCGGCTGAAAATTCCAGCAGACATTACTGTTTATCCATTCACAAATTCTGGTTTGAATTCCACTTTGTGGACATTCTAATGGCTGCCAAGGAGTACAAGAATAAATAGCCTCGCAATAGCAATCCGGATCCAAATAATCAATTAAGCCATTTCCGTTATCATCAATCCCATTATCACAAATTTCAATCTGCCTCCAATTTGTTCTAAAAGATCCTGAAACTTGACTTTGTTGAGAATTATTATCACTTCTTACCGCAGTTATTCTGTAATTGTAGACTGTATTAAACAAAAGATTGGAGATTGTTTGGGAATAATTTGTCCCAGAAATACCCTCCCGGGAATTATCCCAGCTACTACCGGCTTTTCGCCATTCAAGAATAGAATTACTTTCTAAATTAGTTGCCCAATTTATCACTGCCGAAAAATCAGTAATTGTTGACAATGGTACACCATGACTTATTATTGCAAAAATTATCTTACAGTCAGCAGAGCAACCGGGACTGTTGGGCGGTTCACACTCTTCTTCAGGCCGATTAATTATTCCATCTCCACAATAAGGCACAAAAATACATTGACCACTTATACATTCTTGATTTGGATCGCATGAACCACATAACCCGCCACAGCCATCAGGCCCGCATTCTTTTCCTGTACAATTTGGGGTGCATCCGCCCTTGTTGTGAACCAAATAGCTTTGGGCAAAATAATTATGATTGCCAGCCACTTCTAAATTATATACAAAAAAATCCCCTTTTTCGATTTTAATTGAATCAATGCGAATATATTGGCCGTCTTGATTAAAAATCCTATCCCCTGTTTCTGCTTCTGAAATATTTTTCCAGCTGCCGTCAATATAAAAAGGATGATTTGATGTTACTCTGATTTCTTCATTTATTGTCAGATATTGGCCTACTTTATATTTAAAAGTTTTTAAAACCAAGGCCGATTCCAGTCGGCTAGCTTGCAAATTATATGATAAAACATAATCTCCCGGCCTAATTTCTTCTATAGATTTACTTAAACCACCAGGGAGAGAAATATTTGTACCTTCAACAAAGCAAGATGAAACTGGCTGACAATTACATTCTAAAGCATGGCCTGCCGGATAGCATATACCACTGGCACAATTCCCACTGTCTGTTCCATCGCACTGCTCACTTCCCTCTCTGATATTATTTCCGCAAACCTGCGCAGAAGGCACAACCGCATTAATATTGACATTGGATGCTTCGGCAGGAGGAAAAATTAGAAAAAAAAGAGATAATATAACACTAGAGGCTAAAAAAAATCCCACAAGAATGAATAATATTGACTTGGAGGCAAATTCTAACCGCTTTTTCCGCAGTCCAGCACCTATTTTACTGATTACCATATAGACAAAAAACCTATTTAATTTTATAAAAAATTATTTAACACTTTTATTCCACTTTTTTACACCATTTTTTCAATTTATTAACTTTAACATTAATATAAAAGAAGGCAGTCAATATCAGCGATAAAATAGAAAATGATACTAATAGACGCCAAGGAAAAAACCAAAAATCAATTCGTTCTGTGATGTTTCTCTGATTTTCAATGCCATAACTAATGTTTAAAATGGCGGTGTGCTTACCAAAAGGCTTTTTGCTTATTTCTTGCTTTAGTCCGGATAAAAATTTACCAAAAAAATTTACTTCCATATCTTTATTTCCCCAAAAAAGTTCAAACCGCCTTATGCTTTCTGGCAAAATATAATTATTGGACTCATTCATTTTAAAAGTTTCATTTAAACCAAATTTATTTTTAAAGCTGACTTCAATTGAAGGACGAATATGGATATTACCATTATTGGATAAGCGAACAATAAAATTTAACGGGAATCCAAAAAAATATTTCCGAATAGGCATAACATAAAAATCCAATAGCTCCGCATCCTCTTTAACATCACCTTTAACTTTCAAAAAAATGAGCGTGCCTACTCGGCTACTGATTTTTAATGGAACATTGTCATTATCTCTGTCTGAAACCGTTTCCCAAAATATTACCGCGTAATAACCGCCGGGCAAAGCACTCTCAGGAATACTTATACTGAAAGGAACAATAACAACTTGGTTGGATTTAAGCAGAATTGAGTCCTGGCTTAATTCAAACCAGTCCAAAAATTTATTTTTTTCCGATCCTGGCAAATAGACAGGCTGTCCTAATTCCCCTGATGCCGAAAAAACTTCAATACTTGATTTTAAATAAATATCTTGATTAGTTTCATTAAAAATTTTAACAACTCCATTTTGAATCTCTCCCGGATTCGCCTCAAAATCAAGCAATGGAGAGATGATTGTTGCAGCAGAACAAAAACCAATTTTTATAAACAAAAAAAGAATTACAAAGATTGTAGACCTTACCAAAAAATTATAATTATTATTGTTCATAATTAAAAACTAGCTGTTGCCGAATAAACTAAAGTGGTTGTATAATTACCCGATTCTGTCTCTGAAGAAATATTGGCAATATAAGAAACAGTAAAGGTTGTAAGATTAATCCCTGATATAGAAGAAACAATTGTATCTCCGCTGTTAAAAGCAAAAAAATTAGAGAAATTATATTGAGAAGCTGCCGAGCCTATGGGTGAAATTCCGGATGGATCAGCGCCGATAGCAGGATTTGAATTTTCAACTAAATTTATCCCGAATTGTTCGGTTCCTATATTTGAAGCTGAAGCTGAAGCACCAATTGATTCAATAGTATTACTCCCGCTTGAAAGGGTAGAACCGCTTACAGTAATTATAAAGCCATTTGAAGCATTAGTGGCTATTATCATCTTATTTGAACCGACCCCTGTTGCCGTTGAACTAAGAATTCCTAAATCAATATCAGCGTCAACTATGGAAAAAGTTAGATATTGATCCGGATACATTTCTCTAAATCCGGCTTTAGTTCCATAGTTTTCCGAAGTTGATGTTGCTGAAAAGACTACTGCCTCACCAATTGTATCCTGTAAATGATAATTGGCAGAAGAACTGTCTTCACTGCCACCTGAACTAAAAACATCACCCCAAATTATGTAATTATCACTTTCCATCCTAGCAAAAATATTACCAGTATAAATCATGGAAAGAAAAACTAAACAAAAAATTTTTTTCTTCATTTCAATAACAAAAAAATAATAATCAATTTATTTATATTATACTATAAAACCTTTCTAAATAAAAGACCGCCATTTCAGTATAGAACAGCGGTCTTCATATTTTATTTTACTATATTACTTTTGTACCTCTAATCCTTTTATATAATCATTAATTGCCTGTACCACCCTTCCATCATCCTTTAAATCTGTAATAATTGTAACGTGATCGCGATTTATAGTCATTTCATCAAACGGTCCATGCAATTCATTACCCATTTTAATTAAGGTCAGCCTTTGTTCCGGCTGAGTCTGGACATCAGGCGGCTGGCCAATTGTATTCTGTAAGGTTATAACCTGAAGATAATAAATATCTTTCAAAAAAACAAAATCATCAGTAATTTTAGAAATTTTACCAAAATAAATCTGCCCGTTGCTTAAAAATACTGCCTGCCATTCAGCTTTTAAAGAAAGCGATCTTTCTGCACTAAAAAAAGATGTTAACCCCGTATAATTAACAATTAAATAAATTCCACCACCAATTATTGCCAAAACAACAACTAAAGTAATCACCCCTTTTAACAAAGATGATTTACCGCCTAAATTGCCAGTCGACTCTTGTTGGGACAAAGGTTTAGCGGATTTAGTACTTATAGGATAAGCCATTTTTTTCTCCTTTTCTATTTGGGAAAAACCCTTATTATTAAGTAATATATAATTATATTTTACCTTACTTCGCTGTTATTTTCAAACTCTGATTCCTGCGCTGAAAGCTTTGAGCTGCCATCACTATATTTTTTTCCAATATAATCTTTAATTAATATTTCAATCGCAGTAGCAACCGGTATTGCTAAAATTATTCCAACTATTCCGGCCAATTTAAAACCTATAAGCATTATAATAATCGTTATAACCGGATTTAATCCTACTTTTTTTTCAAAAACTTTTGGAACTATTACTTTCTCTTCGGTTTGTTGGATTATTATATACAATATTAAAACTGCCAGACCCCGCCAAATTGAAAAAGGAGGAGTTGCAAATCCCAAAAAGACCGCAGGGATCGCAGCTAAAATCGGACCGATATAAGGAACAAGTTCAGTTATTCCGGCAAGTAAAGCTAAAACCAAAGCGTATTTAGGCAAAATAAACAATAGACCAATAAAAGTAAAAATTCCAACTATTACACACAGCGTTAGTTCTCCCTTTATCCACTCGCCAAACTTATTTTGAATTTTGAAAAATAGTTCTGAAAAATGTTTGTGGTATTTAACAGGAGCCAACGCTTTAAAAAGTTGGCCAACCGCCTCTTTTTGGACAACTAAATAAAAAGTTATTGCCATTACTACAAGCAAATTAAATATGCTATGAAAAATCACAATGACAGAGGAATAAACCCCACTAGCCGTTTTTTCAAATATTGATTGCAGGCCGTTAAGACCTTGCTGAACTTGGTTAGACAATCCTCGCTCTTCAGAAAAATCTCTTAGATAATCCAAATTTTGGACCACTCTTTCCCAAATAGCCGGGAAATTTTTTGAAAGTATTGATATCTGTTCAATAATTGGCGGAATTATCATCCTAACCGTTAAAGCAAACAGTAAAAATAAAATAATATATATAAAAATAACACTAAGCCATCTTGGAATCCGTCTTTTTTCAAGATTATTTACCGAAGGCTCAATCACTGCAGCCATTATTATTGAAATAAAAACTATCAAAATAATGTCCCTTATAAACCAAAAAATGGCAAGGGCTAGAATTATTCCAATCGCCTTTAACAGAGTTGCAGTTGAAATATTAATTGTAATATTTTTATTCTCCATAAAAAGCTGTTTGATTATTGTTTCATAATAAATTATACTAAATTATACTTTAGAGTGTCAATCAGGTGTGCTATAATTAATATGATATTTAAAATGATTTTTTCAGGAAAAATATGACAATAGCTAAAAATAAGAAGGCGCTTCATGACTACCAAGTTTTAGAAAAGCTAGAGGCCGGAATTGCACTTTTGGGCCCAGAAGTGAAATCAGTAAAAGCTGGACAAATTAATCTTAAAGGAAGCTATGTAAGTATAGAT
>CAZCCC010000027.1:0-18383 GCA_964497245.1 uncultured Gammaproteobacteria bacterium
AACTTTTTTGGGCGCAGCCCGGTCTCTCGATAAAAAATGTAGTTGGCGTCCCAGGAAGGATTCGAACCTTCAACCTACAGCTTAGAAGGCTGTTGCTCTATCCGGTTGAGCTACTGGGACATCAGCTGAGTCTAATTATTTATATAATTTTAATAGTTTTTTATTTGACTAAACAGAATAAATGTAGTCTATTATATTTTATCCAAAAAGTCAATTTTTCTGGTCTTACAGTCGGAATTAATAATCATATAAAGTCAGCAGAAAGGATTACTTTCCAGTCAAACTCTGACACTTGGCTTCTGACGGAATAAATTTTACAATAGACATAGGAACAAGGTGTTATGATTTAGCTATAATTTCATTATACCTTGTTCCATTTACTTTATTATACCCTGCTTGTAGCTATTGACAAAGTATAAATAATATGATACTAATTAAAGTTAAATTTAATTTAGTTTTCTTTAATTAGCGATAAACAAATCAACATAGGTTATCGTTAATTATTGCTGACTAAATATGTTGGCGTATTCCCAGCGATCTGGCTGGTTAACATAGATCATTGAAAATTTAGCCACGGGTGGCCTTGCTCAAACGCCTTGGTAAAAAACAAGGAAGTACCAAAAGGTGCGCGGATGGGTAAGGCAACTGCAGGAATGCAGTTAACTCATTCGTGGAGAATTGATATGCGTTTACCAATAGAAAATGTGAAGGGTTTATTTATTGAAACGGTGAATAATAATCAAGTCACTATTCTGGTTGGAGAAACCGGGTCAGGAAAGACAACTCGTCTACCGCTATTTTTGTATGAAGCGGGTTTTGCCAGATCTGGTGTTATTGGCATTACAGAGCCGCGGCGCATTGCCGCTGTTTCAACGGCGAATTATGTCGCCGGAGAACTTAATGTGCCACTTGGTACAAAAGTCGGTTATCAAATTAGGTTTGACCGAATGGACGAACGAAACACTGATATCAGGTTTATGACGGATGGGATTTTATTGAGAGAGATTCAGTCTGATCCGGAACTTTCCCGGTATTCGGTCATCATGGTTGATGAAGCACATGAGCGTTCAATAAACATTGATTTTTTGCTTGGGTTACTCAAGGAGTTGCTCAAGAGACGGCCGGATCTGAAGGTGGTTATTTCGTCAGCCACAATTGATGCCGAAAAATTTTCCGAATATTTCAATGGTGCCCCGATTATTTCTGTACCCGGCCGAGTTTATCCGGTTGAAATAATTTGGCACGCAGATGATCAGTGCATCTGGGATACTCAGCATATGGTCAGGCTGGTAACCGAAACAGTGCTTAATATTCACAGTACTTGTAAAGAAGGGGATATATTGGTATTCCTTGCCGGTACTGATGAAATTTCTGCCGTTGGCAGGGCAATTGAGGAAAAAATAACACCTGATATAGTTATTTTGCCAGCTCATGGTGGAATGGCTAATGAAGATCAGAGTCGGATTTTTAAGGATTTTGACGGCAAGCGAAAGGTGATTTTGGCAACGAACATCGCAGAAACCGGAATTACAATTCCAAATTTGCGGTATGTTGTTGACACCGGCCGAATCAAGGAAGTGAGCTTCCATCCTTATTCTGGTATCCAAAGCCTTAATTTGACTCAACACTCACAGGCAGGTTGTAATCAGCGCACCGGCAGAGCAGGTCGGACTACCTCGGGGATGTGCTTCCGGCTTTATACTGAACAAAATTTTAGCCAGAGGCCCGAGTATACTGAACCGGAAATCCGTAAGATGGATTTGTCTACGGTTGTGCTTGCCATGGAAGACATGAATATCCCGAATATTCCGAATTTTGATTTTATTGATAAACCGGACAAGGCTGCTTTTCAGCATGCTTACAGAGAACTGGTTAAGCTTGGGGCAATTAATGAACAAACCGAGTTGCTGACCAAACTTGGTTTAAAGATGGCTCGCCTTCCTTTGGCGCCTATGATCAGCAAGATGATTTTTGAAGCTCAAACGAACGGCTGCGTAGCCCAGATCGCAACAGTTGCTGCTTTTTTTTCCGCCCAGCCTGTTTTTCGCAGGCCAAAAGGAAAGGAAAATGATGCCGATTTGGCCCATAATCAGTTCCGTGACAGAAAGTCAGATGCCCTTACTTTCCTGAGGGTCTGGGATGAATTTCAGTCTCTAGGTTTTTCTCAAGACTGGTGCTATAACAACTTCCTAGACTATCGGACAATGAATGAGGTCAGGCAGATTCGCAGCCAGCTTTTCCGGATTCTTAGAGATGAGGGAATCGAATTATCCACTTCACAGGATATGGATATGGTGAGACTTTCGTTTTCTGCTGGTTTGGTCAGTATGCTTTTTGTTCAATCCGGCAAATATTCTTTTCGTTCTTGGTTTAATGGGATGACTGATGTCTTTATTCATCCCGGCTCCGTCCTATTCGGGTCTCTAGTTCCTCAATTGCTGGTGGCAGCGGAAGTTGTTGAGACAAAAAAGTGTTATGCCAGAGTCTGCAGCAGAGTTGAAGCTGAATGGCTTCCAATTATTGCGCCGGATAAATTTCGCTTTCAGCCTTGGCAGGTTATCTCTTATGAGCCTGGTGCTGAAATTGCAACTGTGCAGCGGCATATAATTGATGTCTGTTCCGGTTCTGGTTTAAAACTAAACAAGTTAGGAAACCAGTTAAAGGATGTTTCACTTGCTAAAGCAGCGGAGATTCAAGAGGCTTCAATCAAAGAGGCTGAGCGCTTGGGATGGAAACGGGCAACTCTTAGGGCGACCAATTCAAGTTTTGGTCGATATTACATTAATGAGCCGGCTTTAACAGAGGTTGAAAGGTACGCAGACATTCCATTAGCCGATGGCTCTGTATATTATTTCACATTTAAAGATAGTTTTTTCGGCGATAATCGTATTGCCGTGGCGCAGTTTCGGGTTTTTGACTTCCCCAAAGAGGAAAAAAAGCCAGAATCGGTTGCTGATGCGATTGGCAAGCTGACACAAGCTTGGGCCAATCGTTAGTTCAGATATTTTTCCCGCCTTGTTTTGCAGCGTGTCTGTATAAGGAGGTGGGATTTTTTTAATTAAAATAATATTTCCTTTAATTTCAATTAGATTTAAATTATTTTTAATATAGATTTTTATTAAATTTTAACCAGCCTTTTAGACAGGGTAATTTATTTTGAAAAGGAAAAAATACTTGCGAGAAACGAGAATTATTTTCATGTTTAAAGAGTTGACCAATTTTGTTGTACAGCCGCGGAATTTGGTAAGGGATAAAAAATTTAGTTCGCACCGATACTTTCATTTGAATATTTTACAATTTCATTAGTGTGAAAAAATTAAGAATAAATTTTTACATTTTTTAAATGGTGTTAATTTAGCCCTAAAAAATAATTAGGGAAATAATTATCCTTGATTTATTGCTAAAAAAATCTATAATTAAGTAAATAAAACAAAATTGGCTTTTATTCCTTTTGTCAGTATCAATTAAAAAAATATGCAAAAACAAATCACATTGCAAAATAAAACGGTTGCTTACACGCTTCGTAAGAGTAGACGGGCTAAGCGTATGCGCCTGGCAGTTTATTGTAATGGTGCGGTAGTGGTAACCACGCCGTATGGCTTACAGGAAACTATTGCCGAAAAATTTATCAGAGAAAAAACCGATTGGCTTTTTTCTAAAATTGCTTTTTTTAAACAGTTTCAGGGCAAGTTAGCCAGCCGACACAGTAAAGAAGATTATTTAAAATATAAAGATGAGGCTTTGTTCCTGGCTCAAGAGCGAGTAGATTTTTTTAACAAACAATATGGTTTTACATATAATGCGATCAGAGTTAAAAACCAAAAAACACGATGGGGTAGTTGCTCAAAAAAAGGTAATTTAAATTTTAATTATAAGATTTTATTTTTATCAGAATCGGCGAGAGATTATATTATTGTCCACGAACTTTGCCATCTCAAGGAGTTTAATCATTCAAAGAGGTTTTGGAATTTGGTTTCACAAATAATACCTAATTATTTAGAGATTAGAAAAAATTTTAAAAATGGTTATATTGGTTTGTCTGATTTAAATTGTTAATTTTTTTATTAAGTCTTAAATTTAAACTAAAAAAGAGCGAAATTAATCCGTTCTTTTATAGTTTAAATAATTTTATTGTACAGCCGCGGAATCTGGTAAGGGATAAAAAATGTAGTTGGTGCCCCCAGTAGGAGTCGAACCTACATCACAAGCTCCGGAAGCTCGCATTCTATCCATTGAACTATAGGGGCATAAACAGATAATAGGAGAAAAAATTAATCTGGTCAACTTTTTTCCCTTGTTGGCTAGTTTTTTATATTATTCTTTCAGCTGCTGATCAGAAATATCAGTATAAGTTTGAGTAGTGGTAATTGAAGAATGGCCAAGCATATTTTGGATTGAATGAATATTGACCCCATTTTTAATCAATCCAATGACAAAGCTATGGCGCATTGTATGGGGTGTTACAGTTTTTTTTATCTCGGCGGTTTTGGAATATTTTTTGATTAATCTTTGAATGCTTCGCGGTGTTAAATTTTTGGGTTCCTGTCTGCCTTTGGCCCGATCAGCCCTGACAAACAAAAAAAAGGATTTATCAATTCTGATTTCTATATATTGCTTTAGCCAATATTTTGTCTGGTTGGATAAAAAAATTGTCCTTATTTTTCCGGCTGTTCCTTTTATGGTAAATTTATCTTTTTTTAGATCAATCTGTTCTTTTTTTAAGTTGACAATTTCAGAAACACGAAGGCCACTAGAAAAAAGAAGTTCTAAAATTGCTTTATCTCTTGCTTGGATTATTTTTGCCTCATTTGTCTTAAGTGGAGATTCAAGCAATTTTTCCATATCATCTTTGTCCAAAAATTTAATTTGGCGTTTTGGCAGCACAGACAATTCAATTTTTTTAGCTGGCAAGATTTTTTTACCTTTTGTTGAAAAGTATTTTAGAAAAGAGCGTAAAGCAATCAGATGGTAATTTTGGGTGGATTTTTTCAGCGGCCGGCCGAATTGGTTTGTTCGGCGTTTAAGCCAAATTCGGTATTGTCTGATCAATTCAATGTTTATTTGGTCTGGAGAATTTATTTTTGAAAACTCTAAAAATCTACTAAGATAAAACTCATAGTTTTTAACAGTTTTGACGCTTCGTCTCCGCTCAGCTTTTAAATATTTAAGGAATTGTTGAATTAATTTGTGCATATTATATTATTTCTCTCCTTTGTCGCAAAGAGAGACAGGGTTAAAAAATTAAATCCATAAGTTATATATATTGTAAGACACATAAAAAATATTGACAAATTATATTATAAAATAAATACATTTAAAGGAATAGAAAAACGCCGAGAATTTTTTTAAATCCTCGGCGTGTGGGTTTTTGGCTGGAAGTTTACTTTATAAACTCTTTCAGCTCATACCCCATGGCCTGGCAGAGAGCTTGGGCATCAGCGAATTTCCCCAACTTTACAAGTTCTTTGATTGGTTGTTTCCTGATTTCCTCTTTTTTTCTTTTATATCGAAGTTCTTCCTCGGCCGTATTTTCCTCAAAAAATTTTCTGTTGCCTTCCCAGGTAAAAAATCCGATAATTGCTTCTATTTCTCCGGGATTAAAAATTTCATCAACTGTTTCAGCAAAGTTTCTAGGGGAACATTCACCACTAATACGTTTAGTATCTTTTTCGGTAAATTTACCGAAGGGCCTGTCATCCCAACTGAAACCCTTCAGAAAGTTACGAGCTATGTCGTCTCTCGCGTCTATCCCATTGGCCACTAGGATAAAAGCACCAGCCATTTCTTCAGTAACTTTATCCACGATGTCAAACGTCAATTTGTAGAGGTGCAAGACATCGCACACCTCGACTCCGATAAAGTATGCCTCATTGCCTCGAATTGCCAGCAGGAAGTGATATTTTCCACCCGAACAGATATGGTGGACTTCAATGTTGTTACGACAATAATGTTTAGTCATTTTTCAATCTCCTTATTGGTTTGTTTTAAGGTACAATCCAGAATTTTATAAGATTCTGAGTTAGGTATTCTGAGCCTAACAAAATAGTATAATATAAAAAGGAGATATTGTCATATTTGTCGACTAAAAATTAATTATTGACTATTTTTTCGACAAAATATGAAAATATCTCGCAATAAACTCATAAATACCCTTCAAGACTTGGGTCTAAGCGAAAAAGAAGCTCAAGTCTATTTAACATCAATGTCGTTGGGACCGGCAAGAATTGCCAATATTTCATCAAATTCTGGAATTAAAAGAACAACGGTTTATTCCATTTTTAGTAACTTGCGGATAAAAGGTCTCATGAGAGAGGAACTGAAGGGCTGGAAAAAGCTATATGTGGCGGAAAATCCCGACAGACTTGAAGTATTGGTTAATAGTATGCAACAGGAAGTAAAAAAGACACTACCGGAATTTCAGGCAGTTTATAATCTTCGTAGCAGTGGCGCTTTTATCAAATATTATGAAGGAATTGAAGCAATAAGAGGTGTTTATGGTGACTTACTTAAACAAATTAAAGCCCACGATGAGTATTTAGTTGTTGGAAATATGCAAAAGTGGCTTAACCAAGATCCTGATTTTTTTCTTGGTTTTTTAAAGCAGAGAGCTAAATTAAACATAAAAATTAGAGTTTTATTGCAACAATCTGAATCAGCCAAAGATTTTAAAAAAAATGAAAAAATATACAATGAAGAAATAAAAATAATGCCACCAGAATATAAACTGACGACTAATATGGTTATTGTGCCACATAAGGTTATAATTAATCAGATAATTCCGCCATTATTGGTTATGATGATTGAAAATGACAGTATTGTTAAAATGAATCGTGAACTATTTGAAATGATCTGGAAATCAATATAGTAATCATAAATGTTTTTTATAAAAATTGTTTTTTAGCAGGTTGACAAAAACTAACATTAATGATATTGTTTGATTACTAAATAATATAATATACCTCTTCTCGGTTAAGCCAAAAAACGACTTGACTTGGAGGCAGGTAAAGAGAAAGGCCAAGCAAGTAAATGTTAAACAAGAAAAAAAAGGAAAGAATTATTGAAAAGTACAAAACTCACGAAAGTGACACCGGATCTTCACAGGTTCAAATTGCTATTTTAACAGAAGAAATCAAAGAGCTGACAAAGCATTTAAAAACCCATAAAAAAGATTTTTCTTCCCGCCGCGGACTGCTGAAAAAAGTTGCAGAACGAAGGCGGCTTTTAAATTATTTAAAAAGGGAAGACGAAAAAGCCTATCAAGAATTAGCCAAATCTTTGAAGTTGAAAGTCGTAGCACCTATTCAAGAAGAGAAAAAAATTATATTGGATGATAATATTGAAGCTGATGATTCAGAAGTTGAAGAAGTTGCTGAATAATTAAAATATTAAAAAATTATAATATGATTAAGCATAAAGAACAGAGGGTTGGTATTTTTGTTGATGTTGCTAACATGTATCATTCCGCAAAAAATCTTTATAGTTCAAAAGTCAATTTCAAAGAAGTTTTAAAAACTGCAGTTGCCGGAAGAAAATTGATTAGAGCAATTGCCTATGTAATAAGATCTGAATCAGGGGAAGAAAGAAGTTTTCTAGGAGCTTTGGATATGCAAGGATTTGAAGTAAAGGCCAAAGATTTGCAGGTTTTTGCCGGCGGAGCTAAAAAAGCTGATTGGGATGTTGGTATTGCTATGGACGCCATTAAGATGGCTGATAAACTTGACAGTATAATTATAGTTTCCGGCGATGGAGACTATATTCCATTGGTTACCTACCTAAAAGAAAATAAGGGCTGTCAAATTGAGGTGATTGCTTTTGGCAAGACCACTTCGGCCAAATTGATTGATGCAGTGGATGATTTCATTGATTTGGGCCAGGATACAAAAAAATATCTTATTAAAGATAATAGTAAATCAATTAGCTTTATTCCGGGATTGAAAAAATTAACCCAAAGAAAATAATTTTAATATTAATTAATAAGCCGTTTTGTAAGGCGTTGTTAGTAGCTATTTTTATCTGAGAAATATTGATGATTATTCAGTCGGAGGAGCATCATTTATATCGGATATAAATAATTACTAGTGACGTAGAAAAGACAATCCGGCTTGAAAGGATTTTATGAATAAAAAAAAGTTTGAAACCGATTTTGCCGGAAAAAAATTAACCATTGAAGTCGGTGAATTAGCCTTGCAGGCTAACGGTTCTTGTACTGTGTCATATGGTGGCACGGTTGTTTTGGCAACAGCGGTAATGGGAGGAATACGTGAAGGAGTTGATTATTTTCCTCTTTCGGTTGACTACGAGGAAAGGCTTTATGCTGCCGGTAAAATTAAAGGCAGCCGCTGGATTAAGCGTGAGGGCCGGCCGTCCGATGAAGCAATTTTAACTTCTCGGTTGGTTGACCGAGCAATAAGGCCACTTTTTCCAAAAGAAATAAAAAACGAGGTCCAAATCATTTTAACTGTTTTATCTTTTGATCAGGAAAATGATTCAGATGTTATTGGATTGATTGCTGCTTCTGTTGCGCTTTCAATTTCTAATATTCCATGGAATGGTCCGTTGGCCGGCCTGAGGATAGGTCGGGTAGAAGGGGAGTGGGTTTTAAATCCTTCCTTTGAAGCCAGAACAAAAAGCGAAATGGATTTCATTGTCGCCGGAAAGAATAACAAACTTTTAATGCTTGAATGTGAAAGTCATGAAGTAAGTGAGGATGTTTCTTATCAAGCAATTGAATTTTCACTTAAGCATATCGGAAAGCTTACTAAATTTATTGAAGATGTGGCAAAAGAAATTGGATCAGAAAAAATAAGTCCTGATGTCCAGATTAATGATTCTGAAGATGAAGTTAGTGAAACAGACAATGAGCTAGTTGAAAAGGCTAAAAAGTGGATTGGTGAAAATATTCCTAAAATTTTATTTGATAAAAGTTTAACAACTAAATCTGAAAGAAAAAAAGCTTTAGTAAAAGGCAAAGAGGAACTTAATGCTTTCTTAGAATCAGAGGGGATTGGTAAAGATAAGAGGAAGAAGGTTTTATTTTTAGTTGAAGAGTATGTGGAAAAAGAAGTGACCAGAGCAATTTTAGAAGAAGATAAACGAGTTGACGGAAGAAAACTTGATGAAATAAGATCATTAAGCATGAAAATTGGTATTTTGCCTCGGACACACGGCTCTGCCCTATTTAATCGTGGGGAAACTCAAGTTTTATCAGTTGTTACTTTAGGTGCGCCGGGCGACGAGCAGTTTTTGGAAGGTCTTGAGGAAAGTGGAAAAAAGAGATTTATGCATCATTATAATTTTCCGCCCTATTCAGTCGGTGAAACAGGAAGAATATTTGGTCCTAGCCGGCGCGATATCGGCCACGGTGCTTTAGCGGAAAAAGCGGTTCGTTTTATGCTACCGGAAAAAGAAGATTTTCCCTATACTGTAAGAGTAGTTTCCGAAGTTTTAGGTTCAAATGGATCATCTTCAATGGCCTCAACTTGCGGTACGAGTTTGGCATTAATGGATGCCGGTGTACCTATTAAAAAAGCGGTTGCGGGAATTGCCATGGGCCTTGCCTCTGATGAAAAAAATAACAAATATAAAGTACTTACTGATCTTCAGGATTTAGAAGATGGTCAGGGTGGAATGGATTTTAAAATTGCCGGAACCAAAGATGGTATTACTGCAATTCAGCTAGATACTAAGACAGATGGTTTACCCTTAGAAGTCGTTAAACAGACCCTGGTTCAAGGTTTGCAGGCCCTTCTTCAAATAATCAAGGAAATGGAAAAAGTCATTCCTCAATATAGACCTGAACTTTCAAAATATGCTCCAAGAATAATTTCATTCAAAATTGATCCTGACAAGATACGCGAAGTTATCGGTCCGGGTGGAAAGATAATAAATAAAATAATAGAAGAAACAGGCGTCCAGATTGATATTGAGCCGGACGGATTGGTAATGGTTACCGCCGTAAGCGGTTCTGAAGGAGATAAGGCGGTTGAGTGGATTAAAAATATAGTCCGTGAAGTTGAAGTGGGTGAGGTCTTTGAAGGAAAAGTGAGCCGGCTTTTTGATTTCGGCGCGATGGTTGAAGTATTACCCGGACAAGAAGGATTGATTCATATTTCCGAGTTTGATTGGCAGAGAGTTAATAATGTTAAAGATGCGGTTAACATTGGTGATATGGTAAAGGTTAAAGTAATAAGCATAGATGAAAAAGGCAGAATTAATTTATCAATGAAAGCACTTAAACCAAGACCTGAAAATAGCAGCGGTTCTGGTTTTTCTGGACAGAGCAGGGAAAGGCAGCAAAAGAAAAAGGGTTTTTTTGGACATTCTAAAAATTAATAGCTTTATACAATGGAAGATCCTTTCCAAAATCAAGATTTTTCAGAGAAGAAAAATGAAAAGACTTTGAAATTTCGATTGATTTTGGGAGGGGTCTTTTTTATATTTTTTCTTTTTCTGATTTTTTTTACGGCCCTATCTTATTTATCATGGAAAAATAAACAGGACAAATTAATCAGGCTGGTGCCAATTGACTCTGTTTTATATATAACTGCCAGAAATTCTGTTTTTAGCAAGACAAAAATAGCAGACCTGCCTTTTAAAAATATTTTTGAAAATTTTGCCCAAGACTATTTTTTCCACAATATTGAGATAGAAAGTCTGATGTTATCTTCTAAAAGATTAAGTTTTGCTTTAATTAAAACTGAAAAAGAAGGTTTGGCTGGAGTTTTTCTTTTTGAATTTTCAGATAAATTTTCTGTTGAGACCGATAAAGGGTTTGAATTATTAAAAAATATTTGGGTTTTTTCTGAGAGCAATGAGGCAATAAAAAAGATCAAAGAGACAAAAGATGAAAATATTTTTTCTTTGGCTGGAAAGGCTGATCTAAAATTTATTCAAAATAATTTATTCAGTTTCTATCTGAATGCCCAAAATTTTAAATTCAATTCTACATTTTTATCCGGCGCTGAAAAAATATTTTCATCTTTAATAAGTAATGATTTATATTTTGGACTTTATAAGAGAGTAGGGAGGTATAAATTAAAAATAGAGGGTCTAGAAAATAGAGATTTAGAACATCGCCAGCAAGGTGATTATGAGACTATTATAAAATTCATTCCACGAAATTTTAGTTTTTATTTTACTGGAATAAATCTTTCTGATTTATTTTTTCAGTTCGGAAAAATTGATAAAGATATTCCAGAATCATTAAGTGGAATAAGGAAAGTAATCCCATTGACCTTGGATTTAGACTTCGCAGAATGGATTGCTAATTTTTTAAGCGGAAGTTTTGATTTATTAATTTTTAATCAATTTGAAAATTCGGTTTTTAATTTTGACTATATTATTGCTACTAGGAATTTTAAAGAGTCAGACTCCGTTAATCTAAAAAAATTAATTACCGCAGTGCTCGCCCAAAAATATCCTAAAGAAGTGGAACATATTCTGCCTGACGGTACGGCTGTTGTTGAATTTTTAGCCAATCCAGATGTTTGGCAGTGGGAATTTGAAGAGATAAATTATGATTTTAAGATTGAATACCTCTTGGTTCCGGAAATTAATTTTGAAATTGCCTATTATTTGAAGGGAGACGAGTTATTTTTAGCTGACTCAGTAAGTTCTTTGATTGAATTTATTAATAATGATGGCATAGTTGTTTCCGATTTATTTTTATCATGCGAGTCTAAGGAATTTCATGGAAAAGGGTTTATATTTAATCCTGGAAATTCTCTTTTTATATTAGGTAAATATTTGCCTGAAAGGATAATAGTAGGCATGGATGGTAAAAATGGTCTTTTGGGGTGTATTTTGGAAAAATAGTGGTTGTGGATAAAGTGTTAATATCAAAGTTATCAATAAAATATTTTTTTATGTTTTTGTAAAGATATAATTATTGCTAATTTAAAGCAATTTTTTTATTTATTTTATAAAAAAGTTGACACGAATATTTATATATGATATATTATTAATATAGATGTTATCCTTGAAAACTTACAGAAAAGTTTCCCTAATAAGATATTGGAGGAACTTTTTTCTTCTCTACTACTCTTAATAACCTCTTTGAGACATGAATCTGACTATGTCTCGCTAAAACAAAAACAAAAATAGCGGTTGAAGGACCCACAAAGAGAGTCCTAACCAAGGAGAGGTAGAGAAGCGCTTCAGTCAGTGGAAGCAATAGAAATCTTGGGCGGCGATTCGTCCAGGTATTCAGCAGAGAGAAAATCAATTATGGTTTTCTGCCTACTGAGTACTTGGTGCTCCACCTGAGATTTTGGTGCGGGGCGCCACAAATTAATTTTGCGGGGCGTAACCCCGCACCTTTTTTTATTGGTGAATAAAAATGCATATTGGACATGACGCCAGACATCATTGACACATTTTTTATGTAGGATATAATTAATATAATACTTGCCCAGCTTAATATGCTGGGTCTAAAAGCATAATGATAACAAAAATATGGACAAAAAAATTTTATCGGAGATAAAAAATAATTTAGCGGCTGAAAGAAAACGGCTGGAAAGTGAATTGGCCGGCTTTGCAAAAAAGGATCTGACAATCAAAGATAATTATCGTTCTGAATTTCCGGAGTTTGGAAATGATGATGACGAGAATGCGAATGAAGTTGCCGAATATAGCGATCGGCTTTCTTTAGAACACGCGTTAGAAAAGCAGCTCCAAGATGTAAATAAAGCTTTAGAAAATATTCAAAACGGTAAATACGGAATTTGTAATCACTGCGGGGAGCCAATTGACGGGCAAAGATTAAAGATTAGGCCGACATCAAGTTCTTGTGTTGAATGTAAGAAAAAGCTGAAAGGCGAATCCTAGCTGTGGTTTTTTAAAAAGTAAATGGATAAATGAAATATTTAAGTTTAAATTTATTTGTTTTTGTTTTTTTTATTTTTGACAGATTATTGAAATATTATTTTTTTAAAAACCCCGCTGAGATTTTTAGCGGCGGTTTTTTATTTGGGCTTAATTTTCGTTTTGAAAAGAATTTTGGAATTGCTTTCGGTTTTTCGGTTAATCGGATTCTTTTAATTTTTCTTACGGTGTTTTTGATTTTAATATTGTTTTCTTTTTTAATTAAAGCTTATCAACGAAAAGATTCTTGGGAAATTTTAGGTTTCAGTTTTATTGTTTTTGGTGCTATTTCCAATTTAATTGATCGACTGCGCTTTGGTTTTGTTATTGACTATATTGATCTGCCTATTTTTACTGTTTTTAATATAGCCGATTGTTTGATTTCAGCCGGAGTAGTTGTTTTTCTTGTTAGTATAGGGATTCATTCTACGGCTGGACAAATAAAAAATATTGATATAAAATAATTTTAACAATTATATAATATCAACATGGCGCTTTAGGGGCGTTTTTTAAATGGGTTAAATTGACACAATCAGAGATGTTGGATAATATATAGAGAATCTTGAATAGTATTGGTTCTGACCTTTAACAATAGGAGATATTAAAGATGAAAACAGGAAAAATCGTAATCGTTGGCGGTTCCGGTATGGTTGGCCGAGAAATTTTGCAAGTGATGAAAAATCATGACTTACAACCGACAGAGTTGATTATTGTTGGCTCAAAAACAGTCGGGGAAAAAAAGGAGACTCCGTATGGGAAATTGGTTGTCACTGAGTTAAATGACTGGGCATTCGGTGGAAGTGAATTCGTATTTTTCGCCGCTGGAGCTTCTATCAGTAGTGAATGGATTCCTAAAATTCGCAGGCAAGGATTTAGGATAATTGATTTAAGTTCTGCTTTTCGTCAGGACCCAGAGGTTCCGCTTGTTATTCCAAGTATAAATGGACAAGAAATTGGCGATTCTGATTTGATTGCCTGTCCAAATTGCACCACTTCTATCGCCTTAATGGTTTTAGCACCGATCCATCATCAATATATCATCAAAAAGGTCGGTTTGGTTTCCTATCAAGCTGCATCCGGCGCCGGCAAGCAAGCACTGGAAGATTTACATGACCAGACGGTTTTTTGGATTCAAGACGGCAAGCCTGTAGTTACAGGCAATACTGCAAATACTCCTTTGTCTTTGGCCGGAAATTTGATTCCAAGAATTGACAGCCTTGATGCTGATTGGCAAGGTTTTACCAGGGAAGAAATGAAAACTTACTGGGAAGCCAATAAAATTTTGTTTTGCCGAAATGGCGGAAGAATGGTATGCATTAATTCTACTTGTGTTCGGGTTCCGGTTAGGCGCTGTCATAGCGAGGTATTAACAATTCAAACGGAATATCCGATGTGTCGAGAAAGCGTCAAAAAATTGCTTTCAATGGCATTTGGGGTTGTCATATTGGATGAACCGGAAAATTGGATTTTACCTATGCCGCTGAATATGGAGGGTAGAGAAGAAGTTGGCGTCGGGCGGATCAGAATTTCACCCGGTAGTCGAGAAAAAGAGCTTTTGCTTTGGGTTTGCGGCGACCAGCTTTTACGGGGTGCGGCCCTAACGGCCGTGGAAATCCTTGAATTTATTAAAGGTAGAAAATCTTGATCTTTTTTGAATTTTCAATCAACATAGCGCAGGCTTTTTGCCATGCGCTTTTATTATAGATAAAAAATTAAGAAATTAAGAAATTAAGAAAATAATATGAATAATTATCAAGAAAAATTAAAGCAAAAAATGGATGAATATGTTCATTTTGTATATATCCAGACAAAAAATTTTCCTAAACAAGAAATGTATGGCGGTACTTCGCAATGGCGGCGATGTTCTCTTTCTATAATTTTAAATTATATTGAAGGTTATGCTCGTAAAAAATCATTAGTCAGATTAAACTTTTTAGAAATTTCTTAATTTTTTATTTTTATAATTTCTTAAACTTATGTCCAGCAAAATACTTTCCGCTGCAGTAATCGGCCTTAATTGTGAATTAGTTGAAGTTGAAGCCGATACTTCCCGTTCTAATCCGAAATTTTTTATTGTTGGCTTACCTGACAAAGCAGTTGACGAATCAAGAGAACGGGTTCGTTCGGCGATTAAAAATTCAGGATTTGAAATGCCCCGTGGACGGATTACTATCAATTTAGCTCCGGCAGATTTAAAAAAAGAAGGGCCTTCTTATGATTTGCCTATTGCAATAAGTATTCTTTTAACCTCCAAGCAGCTTTACTTGCCGGATAGCTGGCAAAACCAGATTTTTTTAGGGGAATTGGCTCTTGATGGTCAGCTTCGGCCGATTAACGGCGTGCTTTCAATTTGTTTACAAGCTAAAAAGCAGGGAATTAAAAAAATTTTTCTGCCAAAAGAAAATGCGCCTGAAGCCAGCCTGATTTCCGGTTTAGAAATTTTTCCCAGTCAAAATTTGAGTCAGATAACAAGTCATTTAAAAAACAAAGAAGCAATTAAACCATATATTGCGGAAAAAAATTTTTTCGCAAATAATTTTTCTGAGTCCGTAGATGATATGTCTCATATAAAAGGCCAGCAGCATGTTAAACGAGCTTTGGAAATTGCCACTGCCGGTGCCCATAATATTCTGATGTCTGGAGTACCAGGCGCGGGCAAAACTTTGCTGGCTAAAACCATGATCACGATTATGCCGCAAATGACTATGCAGGAATCTTTAGAAGTGACTCGGATATACAGCGTATCGGGACTGCTTCCAAATAATCAGCCGTTAATAAAGAATCGGCCTTTCCGTTGTCCGCATCATACCGCTTCCGGTGTGGCTTTGGTCGGTGGCGGTGCTTGGCCCAAGCCCGGAGAAATTTCTTTGGCTCATCGGGGGATATTATTTTTGGATGAATTTCCGGAATTTCCCCGTTCGGTTTTGGAAAATCTGCGTCAACCGCTGGAAGACGGAATAATTTCGGTTTCTCGAGCTTCCGGCACCTTACAGTTTCCGGCAAAATTTATTTTGGCGGCAGCAATGAATCCCTGCCCTTGCGGTTATTTGAACGACCCTGATAGAAATTGTACCTGTTTGCCCGGACAGATTATCAATTATCAAAGAAAAATTTCCGGTCCGCTTTTGGATAGAATTGATTTGCACATAGATGTTCCTAAAGTGAATTTTGAAAAGCTGACTTCGGAAAACAAAGCTGAAACTTCATCAGAAATTAGAAAAAGGGTGGAAAGCGCCAGAGAAATTCAGCGCCAAAGGTTTATTGGTTTGAATATTGTCGCCAATTCAGAAATGTCTTCGCGTCAAACCAATAATTTTTGCCAAATTGATAAAAATACAGTAGATCTGCTTCGGCAGGCGGTTAATCAAATGGGACTTTCAGCCAGGTCTTATTTTCGTATTTTAAAGCTAGGACGGACAATTGCCGATTTGGCCGGTGAAAAAAACATCAAGCTTGAACATATTGCCGAAGCCTTGCAGTATCGGCCGAAGGCGGAATGAAGAAATCTCAAATCTTAAATTTTATCGGCGGCATTATTTAGATTTATTTATAACACTTTGGCTATTAGTAATTAACAGGCGACCTTTAGAATAGTAAAGCGTTACTATTCTTGTCATTGCGAGAAGGAGCAAAGAGATGACAAAGTAATTTTGCTATGTTTTGACATTCACCAAAATTCCGTTGTTGACCCGTTTATGTCTACAATCTCGGCGGATAAAAGCTTTATATGAAAAAAATTATACACTTTGATGATGATGAATTTCTTGCTGAGTTATATGGTTTAATATTAATAAAGGAAGGATTTGATTATAAGAATTTATCACGCACTCCGGCCAGCAAAAATGAGCTTTTGGATTTGATAATTAGTGAAAATCCCGATTTGATTATCATGGGTCTTTTACAGCCAGAAATGGATGGCTTTAAGGCAACCGAAGCCTTAAAATTCGATGAAAGGACAAAAAATATTCCAATTTTTGGGTTGGATAATTGGAATCAAGAAGACGAAATAGATAAGTTAAAAAGATTAGGCATGGATAGATATTATATTAATAATCAGTGGACGCCTAGTGAATTTTTAGAAGAAATTGAAATTTTTTTAAACAATAATAAATAAATTTATCTTACTTGTTACAAGAATTTGATATATTTTAATTAAAGTGATACTCTAAAAAGAGTAAGTATCAATTTCGATGCTAATAACATGGAGGATTTCAAAAAGCCTAGATATCCTGGACCTAAGCGCGGAGACAGAATTGTTAACAAAGGCGGAAACTTTATCAAAATTGCAACCAAAGATGATGAGGCAAGTATTCGCGTTGGTTGGGCATTAACGGGACGTTGTTTTCGTCACGACAATATTCCTGATGACGTGACAGTTCTTGAAACGCCACTTATTGATGAGATTGATAATTCTGAAAATAATGATTCACCAGTCGATGATGGTTGCTGATTAATAGCACTTTTTCTATTTTAGTCTAGACATTTTACCATGTCTAGATTTTTTTATATAAATAAAAAAGTGGGATAAAATAGTTTTAAGAATTTTGGCGGTAATTTGGCATTATTTTATATAATAGTTAAGCTTTAATTAGCTAATAATAGAGACCTTTGACAATGTGTTGCAACTAATGGAGAATTTTAATCATGATGGCTGTTTTAATTGGTATTGGTGTGTTTATTATCTGCACATTATTATTTTGTGTAGTTACAGAAATTTTAACCAGTACTCCTAGAAATTCTTTTTTTCACGGAACCCTTCCGCGAGGTGTCCCTGGTCATTATGACTCAGATGGAAATTGGGTGCCACCGGACAAACAGGCAAGATATTTTGAAGATCAAAGAAGAAAATATGATGAACGGGCAAGGGGGTGCTTTCCTGAGGATACTTTTGTTGTAATGAATAGTCGCGAGCCAAAAAGGATTGTAGATTTACAACCAGGCGATGAAGTAGTTTCTTTTGATTTTGAGACCAACGAATTCGTTGCCGGTAAAGTAACCAAGGTTGTTGATATGGGTATTATTCCCGAAATTAAAATCATTGATCTTGGTTGTGCGGGTACAATAGAATGTGCTGAAACGCAAAATTTTTTAGGCTGTGATGGCCAATGGCATCGTACGGACTCTTTGTCAGGAGGGGAGAAAATTGGTGATATGATTATTGTCGCAATAGATTCAAGGCCTTGGGGGCAAAAAGTTTATGATCCTGAAGTAAAGCCCCATGATAACTTAGTTATCCTTACCTCAAAAGGTTTTCAAGTAGTTGCTCGTGCTTACAAGCTGGAACATTTAGTTCTGGCAAAATAAACATGGGTAATTCTATTGTTTCATAGTCAGAGAGACTTTCTCTGACTTTTTTATTAACATTAATAGGGGATTGATTTATTATAATTATAGTTCAACATAGCACGTAAAAGCCCTAAATTCAACATAGCGTAGCTCCCTCAGAAATGGGGGAGTTTTTTATTTTGACAAATTGGGCAAAAAAAGGCAAAATAAAGGGTATTAACCGCGGAGTCCCGCAC
>CAZCCC010000028.1:0-18093 GCA_964497245.1 uncultured Gammaproteobacteria bacterium
ATAAAAGTAAAGCAAAAACCTCTAAAACTACACCTAATTTTAAAACCCCGCTAATTGCGGGGTTTTGTTTTTTGTTAGTAGTATTGGTTAATTATTCCCAAAAAAACTAGTAGCGCAAAAGGTTTTTTAACTTTGACGATTTTGCCTTAAAATATTTCTTGGCAAATTTTTCAGCCGCCGCCGGATTAAAGAAGCAACAACTGAAAATGTCAATGAATGCCCTGTTTCCGCTTTTGTCGTCAAAATGAATCACGATTGAAGAAGTCTTTATGAATTGAAAGGCAGAATAACCTTCCAAAGAGTCTTCAGCGAATTTTTCTATTATTGTCGGACCATAAGCTTGCATTTTAAGCAGGCTGACCAACTGTTTGATGAATTTTCTAATCGCTTTCGGCGACTGGATCAGTTCGTTGTCACAGCCGGCCAAATCAATTGAAGCCAAAAGACCCCAGGCCTTACGATTTTTATAATCGCGGCGCAAAGAGGAAATGTTCATTTTATTCTTTTTTAATGTAAATTAACCCCATTATTTCTTGCCTTAATAAGGCAAATAAAAAGGATTATTTTTATAATACAACTTTTTTCTATTTTTGTAAAAAGCTATTGGGATAAACTTAACTAGCTGTCTTTTTATCTGATTGACATCGCTCAGAAAAGCCGATAATATAAACAAAGTCAAAACAAAATGGAGGATTTGACAATGCACCATAAAAAATTAAGGTTCTTTTACCACTGTGTTGATTGCGGTAAAATCCATACTCCAAACCGGCCATACTATACCTGCGATTGCGGCGGCCTGTTGCTAATAGAACGGGACTTGAATTTTCTAAAAAAATCATTTCCAAATTTGACTGCATTTTGCAGTCACTTAAAAACCTTGTCAACTGAAATTTTTAAGCCTAATGAATGCAAAAAAGCCAACACCTCTTATCCTTTTAGAAGCGGCGTCTGGCAATGGATCAATTTAATTTTGCCCAGCTTTCCAATTGAACATGCCTTATCTCTCAATGAAGGAAATACCGATTTATGGGAGCCTCCGGAATGGCTAAAAAGCGAAATCGGTTTTAGAAATTTATTTGTCAAAATGGAGGGGCAGTCGCCGTCGGAAAGCTTCAAAGACCGCGGAATGACATTGGCAATTTCTGAAGGCTTGCGGCTGCAAAAATTGCATCCTGAATTAGGGATACGCTTCGTTGCCTGTGCATCTACCGGAGACACTTCGGCATCAGCGGCCAAATATTCGGCTTACGTTTCTGATCGCCTGCGTTGCATTATAATAATACCGGTTGGGAAAATTTCACCGGCTCAAATGTATCAAGCCTATGACTCAGGAGCAACGGTTTTAGCGCTTGAAGCCGACGGATTTGATTCTTGTATGAAAATAATCCAACAATTTTGTGCCGCTCATCCAGAAATCATTTTGGTAAATTCAAAAAATGCAATGCGCATTGTCGGCCAAGAAACGATTAGTTTGGAAATTTGGAAAGATTTAAATTGGAATGTTCCTGACTGGCTTATCATACCGGTCGGCAACGGAGGAAATGTCACAGCACAAATGACTGCATGGCTCCTGCTAAAAAAGCTTGGATTTATTGACCATTTGCCGGGTATTATTATTGCTCAGACAAAAGTGTCAAATACGATTGTCCGCTGGATTGAAAGCGGATTTATAATCTATGAAACCAAAAAACCCGGTCTAACAGCCGCTTCAGCAATGAATATCCAAAACCCGATATCTTTTCCGAGGATAAAAAAGCTTTATCAGAACTTTCAACTTGCAGGTTTTGACGTTGCGGAAGAAGATATTGCAACAACTCGCGCCCGATTCAACCGAGCCGGCGCCGGACTTTGCACCCAAGGAGCAGTGGCTCTTGATGCGGCTTTACAGGCAAGAACAGCCGGCGTAATCAAAGAAAATGATTTAGTTGTTGCTGTCAGTACCGCTTCAGATTTGAAATTTGTTGAGGCGGGAGCCAAACATCACAGCAATGAATCGCCGCCAAAAAAATTCGCCAATAGGCCAATTTTTATCCCGGCAACAATACAAGCAGTGGAAGAAAGCTATCAAAACCTGAAAGGAGATTGATTTTATGGAGGAAACAAGCCAGCTAAAAAAATTCAGAGCTATTTTGAGTAGAATTGACACCCTGCTTCTTATTGTACTTAATATGAAAAAAAATCCCGGCCTCTCAAATGAAGGACTTTTAGAAATTGAGACTGAGATTATAAAAACACGGGATGAAACAGCAATTGTTGTTGGCCAGCTGAAGGCAAACCTTGGACTGCCGGTTTGCTGTCCTGATCAGGAAGAAGCAAAGCTTAAAAGCTTAATAAAAATCGCAGAAAATATGGGAATGGCGATTTCCGAGGGAGAAATAAGACAATACTTCTGCCAAATATTCACAAAGTCAAAAGAATTACAAAAAAGGAAAAAAGCATAAAACGTTTAATCAAAACTGCTTAAAGCCAAAACGGTTTCAGCGGTTTTTTTTATTGTATTAGTCAATATTGACAAATATTTTAAACCTGATATATTAATAATATCTTTAACAACAATAAAGGGTATTAACCCTTTTGGCTTCTCGGCCCGGTCCAGCACCTATTTTTTTAATTTTTATATAAACTAAAAAAATAAAAAAAATAGGTGCTGGGCACTCGCTCTACGTCGCCAATAAAACCGATGAAGTATGTCCTCGATTTTATATCGGGGGTTGGGCATACTGAGGTGGCTCTTGCAAAAGTGAGGGTCCGGCAGCCTCCGTAACCATGGGCTAGAGTGTGTTGGAAAACAAAGCACTTAAAAGTGAACAGTAGATTATTAACTGTGAATTGTTAATTGTTAACTGTTAATAAAGGTGGCACCGCGGCATTGCCCGCCAAAACTCAAAGAGTGTAGGCGGGGTGTAATCCCGTCCTTTGTCTGCGATATATTTTCGCATATAAAGGACGGGATTTTTTTGTTAAAACCACAATTGCTCTTTAAATTTTGGAGGAAAAAAATGTTAAATCAAAAAGACAGAGATGCCATGAGTTTGGCTATCCAAAATCTGCGCGCCGGAGAATGCGAAATTTGCGGCCAAATTCGCAAAGCATTAAAAATTGAAGCCAGCGTCGGATTCGGCCAAAACACATCAATTAAAACTATTTTTGTCTGCGACAATACGTCATGCATCAATTATGGTAACCCTTGATTAATTAGCCGATTTTTGAGGCTGCTGCAAATTAGGGGGAAAACTATTTTTTTACGAAAAGCTTTCCCCCGCCTTTTCTAATTTCAACTTACGAATTTATTTTTTAAATCTAAAAAATCTGACAATCAATAAAAATTATAATATTTACATAAAAAACTTTAAATGCTAAAATTACAGTATTATGACAAAAGAAATCATCCTCTCCGGCATTCAACCATCCGGAAAAATTCATATCGGCAATTATCTTGGCGCCCTGAAAAACTTCGTTGAACTTCAAAATAAGTACGAAAGCTATTTTTTTATTGCTGACTACCATTCAATTACCGAAAATTATGATCCAAAAATTAAACAGCAGCAAGTTTTAGAATTGGCTAAAGATTTTTTGGCAGCCGGACTTGATCCAAAAATCTGCACCATTTTCGTTCAATCGCATATTCCTGAACATCTTGAGTTGGCTTGGATTTTTAACTGTATTACGCCGATTGCCTACTTGGAAAGAATGACCCAATATAAAGACAAGGCTTTAAGGCAAAAAGAAAATATTAATATGGGCCTGTTTGACTATCCGGTTCTTCAAGCGGCTGATATTTTAATTTATAAAGCCAATGCAGTACCTGTCGGTCAAGATCAAGACCAACACGTTGAATTGACCCGCCAAATCGCTAAATTTTTCAATAATCGTTTCGGACAGACTTTCTTTGAACCAAAAAACGTCCATACTCAAACGCCAAAAGTAATGAGTCTTTTGGCGCCGGATAAAAAAATGTCAAAGAGCTTGGGCGATGGTCATTGCATCAATATTGACGATAGTCCTGAAATAATCAGGCAAAAAATTTCAAAAGCAGTTACTGATACCGGCACCGGTAAAAGCCTTGGTGCAAAAAATCTTTTAGAATTAACAAAAATATTCAGTGCGGAAAAAACTTACATCAAATTTTCAGCTGAAAGCAAATCTGGAAATTTAAAATATTCCGAAATAAAACAGAGGTTGGCAGAAGATATTTCAAATTATTTTTCTGAATTTCGGAGAGAAAAAGAAAAAATTTCAGACAAAAAAATCCAAAAAATATTGGCTGATGGAGCCAAAAAAGCCCAAAAGGTCGCTAAAAAAACTTTAGCAGAGGTAAGGGCTAAAATCGGGATAAGATAAATCATTGGTTTGAAAAATGGCAGGAATATTATTTTATATTTCCATAATAATTATAGCGGCCGGCTTATTGGTTTTGACTTTTATCGGAGCAAGTATGGCTGCGTTTTTTTTCAGCAAAGTGCCTTTTGCGCCAACGCCAAAATACAACGTAAAAATCATCATTGATCAGTTCGGTCTTAAGCCCGGCCATAAATTTTACGACTTAGGTTGTGGCGACGGTCGTTTTTTAATTGAAGCTGAAAAACGCGGCGCCAAAGCAGTTGGTTTTGAAATTTCCCCATGGGCATATTTGCGCTGCAGGCTGAATCTATTTTTGAATAAAAGCAAGGCAAAGGTTTTTTATAGAAACTTTTATTCCGCTGATCTTTCAGATGCTTCAGCAATTTTTTGTTTTTTAATGAATAAAGTAATGATAAAAGTAGAAAAAAAACTGAAAAAAGAATTAGGCGTCGGAGTAAAAATTATCTGTTATTGCTTTAAACTGCCAACATGGAAACCAACTAAAATAATAGACTTAAAGCCGAAAAATCCAAAATCAAGCAATATTTACATTTACAACAAAATAAATCCTTAAAAAATTATTTAACACTTTTATTCACTAATACATAAAATAGGCGCTGGACACTCAATTTTTAAACTAATTAATAAAATAACATTAAACATCTGCTATGGAAAATCCATTAAAAAATGCAATGAAACAACTGGAAAGTGCCGCTAAAAAACTTGGCATAAATGACAAAATTAAAAACTTGCAAAAACCCGAGAGGGTGCTTAAAGCCGAAATTCCGGTGACTATGGATAACGGTCAGATTAAAAAATTTAAAGCTTTTCGTGTCCAACATAATAACAGGCGCGGACCCTTCAAGGGCGGAATAAGATTTCACCCGAAAGTAAATTTAGATGAAATTAAAGCGCTGGCTTTTTGGATGACAATTAAAACCGCCGCAGTTGGCATTCCATTGGGAGGCGGAAAAGGCGGAGTTATTGTTGACCCTCACAAACTGAGTTTAACTGAACTAGAAAAACTCTCCCGAGGATATATTAAAGCTTTTTATAAATATCTGGGGCCAAAAATAGACATACCGGCGCCTGATGTAAATACAAATGCCAAAATTATGGATTGGATGGCTGATGAGTATGGCAAATTATCCAAAAAACCTCAGCCGGCGGTAATTACCGGAAAATCAATTGGCGCCGGTGGCTCTTTGGGACGCGATACGGCAACGGCCAGCGGCGGATTTTTCATTTTACAGGAAGTGACAAAAAATCTTGGAATCAATCCCAAAAAAACCAGGGTGGCAATTCAGGGATTTGGCAATGCCGGAGCCAATATTGCTCATTTAATGTATCATGACGGCTACAAAATCACAGCGATATCAGACTCCCAAACAACAATTATTGATCCTTCTGGCAAAGGCTTTGATTTTCACATTATAGAAAAAATAAAAAATCAAAGTGGCCGAGTAGACATCTGTCAATGTAAAAAAATCAAATGCTGCTGTCAAGATCATAAGCATATAACTGTTGATAAAATTATTGAGCAACCATGCGACATTTTAATCCTTGCTGCCTTGGAAAACCAAATTAGAAAAGATAACGTTAAGAGAATAAAAGCAAAAATAATTTTAGAATTAGCCAACGGACCTCTCACTCCTGAGGCAGACTGCGAACTTTTTGGAAAAACATTGGTTATTCCCGATGTTTTGGCTAATGCCGGCGGAGTTACCGTGTCTTATTTTGAATGGTTGCAAAATCTTAAAGGTGAAAAATGGAGTAAATCCAAAGTAAAAAATAAATTAAGGCCAATAATGATAAATGCCTATAAAGAGATAAGCCTATTGGCAAAAAAACACAAAACCGACTTGCGGACAGCGGCGTTTATTTCGGCGCTCAAAAAATTGACAAAGTAATTATTAGTAAAAATAAACTGATATTCTCATCTAAACTGACAAACCATTTTAACCGGCAACTATTCCACATTTTGCTAAGAATATTTTTTTAGCCATTGCTAATTTAATGACGATCTGACTATACTGGAGGTCGTCAATCATACACTATACATATACAAAAAGCGGGGCAAGACGCCCTGCTTTTTTATTTTATTGTTAATTTATTTTTATGCTTTTTTTGATATGAAATCTAACTCAGCTCCACTTTTTCCAGCCGGATTTTTCTATTCAGCCAATTTATTGCATTTTTTTCAAAAACATCAGTCAAATCGGTAACTAGAAATCTATGATTTTCTCCCTTATTTAATTTTTTTTCAATTTTCGGGTGGCGCAACAAATAATCTTTTAGCTTTTCAGCGATTATCTTTGAAGAGTCCAAAACTTGGATTCTTTTTTTGCAAATGCCCTGAAATTCATTAAACATTATCGGATAATGAGTACAACCCAAAATTAAAGTATCAATCAAACTGTATTTCAAAGGCCTCAAATAATAACGCATAATCCTAATTGTTTCTTGGCGCTTTTGCCAGCCTTCCTCAATCAACGGCACAAGTAAAGGACAAGACTGCTGAAAAACTTTTATTTTATTACTTTGAGCCTTTAATTCTTTTTCATAAACTCCGGAATTTACTGTACCGCGGGTGCCAACTACGCCGATTCTACCAAAACGAGAAGTTGAAGCGGCAACTTCGGCAACCGGCCTGATGACTCCAAGAACTTTTCGGTCAGGATAATTAGCCGGCAACCATTCTTGTTGAATTTTCCTTAAAGCTTCAGCTGAAGCCGTATTACAGGCAATAATAACCAGCTGACAGCCTTGTTTGAATAAATAATCAACTGCCTGCTCAGTAAACCGATAAATCAATTCGCGTGATCGGCTGCCATAAGGTAAACGGGCCGTATCACCTAAATATAAAATCTGATACTCGGGCAATTGTTTAAACACTTCTTTAACAACAGTCAATCCCCCTATTCCCGAATCAAAAATTCCTATCATAGATTTTTGTAAAAAAATTAAAAAATAATAAATTAAAACCTAAATACCAGTTTAATTTTTTAATTTTCTATTTTTTAATTCTTTATTTCATGTTATACTAAATTCACTATGTTAGACAGAAAAAAATATTATCTACAAGTTTCTTTAAACAGCTCTTTGGACAAAGCTCGTCAAATTATTGCCGACTTACCCTATTCAGATCGGATAATAATTGAGGCTGGAACTCCGTTGATAAAAAAATACGGGGCAGAATCAATATCAAAACTTGTTTGGTGGTGGCAACAAAAATCAAATTTAATTAATTCTACAATCAGTCAGCAAACTTCAAATATTCAACCAAATGCCTTTGACCTCATTACCATGTTAATGAATCCTGAGAATAATAAATTTGTTAAAAAGAAAAACCTTCAACAACAAAAAATAACTACTACTATTAAGCCCTACATCGTAGCTGACCTAAAATGTATGGATCGAGGAGAGACTGAAGCTGAAATCGCCGCCCATGCTGGTGCCTCTGCTGCCGTTGTTTTGGGCTCAGCTCCAACTGAAACAATAAATTGTTTCATCACCACCTGCAAAAAACTAGGAATTGATTCAATGGTTGACATGATGGCAATAAACCAACCGATAAAAATATTACGCCAGCTAAAAACTCTCCCAACAGTAGTTATTCTTCATCGCGGGGTTGATGAAACTGAAGATAATAAGTCAAAAATATTACCAATTCATCAAATAAATAAGATAAAAGGAAGCTATAATACAATGATTGCAATTGCCGGTGGAGACAAGCCTCGCGAAATTCAAAGTGCTATCTTTAATGGCGCCAATATCGTTATTGTTTGGAAAGATTTTTATACTCAAACAAGTCATACCACCAATATTGCAAATGATTTCCTTAAACAGATAAAGTAGCCATTGCTAAAAAATATGCTTTTATTTCCCCGCTAACTGGGAAATTTTTTTAATTCCTTCTAAAATTTCAACCGGTAAAGCAAAAACAACGGTGTTAGCTGGATTAACCGTGGTACTTTCAATTGTCTGTAATGTTCTGATTGAAACTGCTCCAGGAACCGCTAAATTATCAGCCGCCTTCTTTAAATTCTCCGAAGCCTTAAGCTCTCCCTCTGCCCGAATAATTGTTGCTCTTCTTTCTCTCTCAGCTTCGGCTTGTTTAGCCATAGCTCTTTTCATATCAGCCGGCAATTCAATATCCTGCATTTTAACTGCCGTAACATTAATACCCCATAAATCAGTCTGGACATCAACAATTTTTTTAATTTCATTGGCAATTTGATCTCTTTCAGCTAATAAAGAATCCAGATCAACTCCGCCAATTGTATCGCGTAATGCCGCCTGAGCATACTGAGCTACTGCAAAAGTATAATCCTGAATTTTCAATACTGCTTCTTCAGCTTTTTCAACCTGAAAATAAACAACTGCATTAATTCCGACCGGCACATTATCTTTTGTAATTGCCTCTTGTTGAGGCACATCAACAGTTCTAACTCTTAAATCAACTTTAATTATTTTTTGAATGCCTAAAAAACTTAAAATCCAGGTAAGTCCGGCCTGGCGAGTACCTGTATATTTACCTAGAGTTAAAATAACTCCGCGCTCATACTGATTAATCACTCTTAAGCCGCTTAAAATGATAATAATAAAAAAAATCAGAAAAAAACTTAAAATTGGAAATAAAGCTGACATAATTTTTTTGTTAAATTTTAAATATATTAATTACTTATACTCGCGGCAAATTTCAAAATTTCATTTATTTTTTTGTCCAAAAAATCTTGATTTTCCGCTTCAGCCGTTATCCTTAAAAGCGGCTCGGTATTGGACGGTCTGACATTAAACCACCAATTGTCATATTCAACTGTTAAGCCGTCAAGCTTGTCAATCTTTCCATCATTATATTTTCTTTCAATTTCTTGTAAAATAACTTCAATTGCCTCACGGTTTGGCAGCTCTATGTTTTTCTCGGGCGATTTGACATACTTATAAAAAGGCTTGACTACTTCTGATAATTTTTTACCGTCTTGGGATAAAAGCTGAAGCAATATCACAAAAGCGATAAAGCCTGAATCGCTATAATCATTATCTCTAAATGAATAATGAGCGGACAATTCCCCTCCCATTACTCCATTGTGCTTTTTCATTTCTTCCCTGACATTAATAAAACCGACTTTTGATTTTATCGGCCGGCCGCCCCATTCAATAATTTTTTCAGGAACTATTTTTGAACAGATTGCATTGTAAACGATTCCCGCACACGGCTCGCGATTTAAAAATTCTTTTGCCAAAATCAATAGGGTTAAATCAGCCGGAATAAAATTACCCATTTCATCCACGAAAAACAGCCTATCAGTATCGCCGTCAAAAATTACCCCAAAGTCAGCTTTATTTTCTAAAACCGCTTTGCTTATTCCCACTTGACTTTCAGGAAGAAGAGGGTTGGAAGGGTGAGCGGGAAAGCTGCCGTCAAGTTCAAAATTTAAAGGAATAATTTCTATTGGCAAATATTTTTCAAACAAGGGAATAATCTTTCCGGCCATGCCATTTCCCGCATCAACCACGACTTTGAATTTTTTTATATTTTTTGGACTGCAAAAAGACAAAACGTGTTTAAGATATTCATCAAGTATATCAATTTTCTTAATACTGCCTTTATTTTCTGAAATTTTTTCGTCTAGAAAAATTACATCATCTTTTAATTCTTCTCCTCTTACCCAGCCTGTATTTTCTAAAGGCATCTTAAAACCGTTATACTCGGCCGGATTATGGGACGCGGTAATCATTATGCCTGAAGGATATTTCAAAATTCCGACCGCAAAATAAACCACATCTATTGAAACTAAACCGATGTCAATTATATTTGCTCCTTCGTCTATTATCCCTCTTATAAGCTCTTTTTTAAGCGCCGGCCCTGAAAGACGCATATCACTTCCAACCACCACTTCTTTTGACTTTGTTTTTTTAACAAAAGCTCGGCCTATAAGATAGGCTGCTTCTTCATTTAATTCACTTGGATAAATTCCGCGAATATCATAGGCTTTAAATATATTCTCATTAATCTTTTTTTTCATTTTAACTATACTCCTTTACTATTTCCTGCTTTATTTTGATCATTGCGCCAAGTGCCCAAAAAACCAACAAAAGTTTGATTATCCAGCCCAATATTGGAATACTCCCCAATAAAACAAAAATCGCAAGACCAAAAATCAAAGGAATTATTAATGATTGTTTATATTTTCCCTTAAAAATTTTATTAAATATTATCAAGCCAATCGTAAATCCGGCAAAAACCTTAGCGATATAAAGCGAGATTAAATAAATTGGAATAATAATCAAACTTAAAGGAATTCCGATGATAGTAATAAATAAAAATACTGAAATTAAAGGCATAACCAAAAAATAAATAAAGCCTATGCCAAAAGAATATGCCGGTTTTTGCGACATCTGATCATGCACTTTTAATGCAATCTTCGGCATCAGACTGATAATTATGATGCCAATAACCAAAAGGCTGAAAAGCGAAATTACTTTTAAAAACAAATAAGTTGCGGCAAAAGCTTTATTTATTTTATCCGGTGCGGAGATTAAAATATCATTTATATTCTTAAGGGAGGTTTCACCCAAAACTTCTGATCCTTCTTTTTTAATGAGTTGGCTTTCATCCTCGGCTTTATAATTCAGATTACCGCCTATCTTGGCTTGAGGATCTAATATTATCTGGCCGTCCTTGCCAACTGAAACATTCAAATCTTTGCCTGATTTTCCTCCAATAAGTAAAGTGGTTGCTCCTGCCCAAATATTTCTACCTACATCGCCTTTAATTTCAATTGTACCGCCGGCGGCATATAAATCCCAGCCAACTTCGGAGGAATCGCTTAAATTAACTGTTCCGCCCAGTGCCCAAACATTCCTTTCCGCTTGCCCGCTTATTTCAACCGACCCGGCAAAAACCCGAATATTTCCACCGACTGGCCCGGAAATCTTAATAATGCTTCCGGCAGCAATTATATCGCCTGCCACCGGACCGGAAATGTTGATGCTGTTTCCGGCAACGATTACATCACCAGAAACCGGACCGGCAATGTCAATTATATTTCCAAATTTGATAAAATTACCTTCAATAATCTGATCAGGTCCGATATTTACCGCTTGTTCAATTTTTTTGTCAAAAGCAAAAACTGCAAAAGGCAGCCCGACTAAAAAAAGACCAATTAAAACAAAAATTACTGATCTTAAAATTTTTTTCATATTTAATTTAATTAGTAAAATTATTTAACAGATTGATGACCTAAAAACTAATTTGTTGATTAACCCCAATTATTTTATCATTTTTTAGCTATAGTGACAAGATTTGCTGATTTTAAGTAACTCAACCTCCCAGACTTTTTTCCGCTCCATTCCGCAAGATAATTATCCTCCAGCATGAGGCCTGAATTCCTGACTATTTTTTTTAACTCTCCCAATGTAAAAGCATGATAATACCGATAAGCCTTACCTTTCATCCAAGGCAAATATATATCTTTAAAATCAAGATTGCTTCTTTGAAAAATTTTTAAGAGAGCATATTTGATGATATACTTCAATTGCTGACCTTTAGCCTGATAACGATTCCAATTTGTCATTACCAAAATCCCTCCCGGATTTAAAACTCTTCTTATCTCCTTTAATGTCTTAAGTCTTAATTCTATTCCGGGAATATGATGAAAAACTGCAATGAAAAAAACAATATCAAAAGAATCATTCTCAAAAGGCAGACTGAAAGCTTCTGCCTTTAAAAACTTTTGATAAGGCAGCTTGAAATCTTTCCGGTTTTCTGCTATATTTAAAAGTTCAGAAGAACTGTCAACTCCGGTGTAAAAAACATTTTTTTCTTTGAACAGCAGCCGAAGTTTTCCATTGCCGCAGCCCAAATCCAAAATTTTACTTCCTTCAACTGTAAATTTCTTAAAATCTTTTAGGCCCGGCCAAAGATAATTGCGGGTCTGATTAAAATCAGAAGCAATGCTGTCATAGCTTTCTTTAACTTCACTTAATATTTTTTGAGCGGTATCTGGTTTCATAAATCAGCAATCGTAAAAATTAGATAATTAATTTAAACCGCCTAAACTCTGGACTTTCTCCAATGAATAAAAAACTACAAATAATAATAAAAGGGTTAATTAAAGCCGATTTAAAAAATCGGGCTCATTTTATCAATGTCAAACGCAAACTTACCAATAAAGAAAAAATCGCACCGCCGCTCAACTCTGATTTACTTAGAGTTTACCAGCAATTATTAAAAAAGAAAAGCATTAAAAAAAATCTTGATCTGGAAAAAATCTTGTGTAAAAGAGAAATAAGAACTCTCTCTGGCGTTGCTGTGATTACGGTTATTACCAAACCTTATACTTGTCCGGGAAAATGCATATATTGTCCCGGCCAAAAAGGAATGCCAAAAAGCTATCTTTCAAACGAGCCTGCGGTAATGCGCGCACTGGGAGTTAAATTTGATCCTTTCAGACAAGTCAGGGTCAGACTGAAGGCTTTAAAAAACAACGGACACGAAACCGATAAAATTGAACTCATAGTTTTAGGCGGAAGTTGGTCTGCTTATTCAAAAAGATATCAAACAAATTTTATCAAAAGCTGTTTTGACGCAATGAACGGCAAAAAAGCCAAAAGTTTAGCTCAAGCTCAAAAATGGAATGAAAAAGGAAAACATCGCTGTGTCGGCCTGACACTGGAAACTCGTCCTGATATGATCACCCCTAAAGAATTAAAAAGGATGAGAATTTTGGGCTGTACCAGAGTTGAACTTGGGGTCCAAAGCATTTATGATGATGTTCTAAAGTTTAATAGGCGGGGGCATGATATAAAACAAACTGTTGAGGCAACAAAAATGCTGAAACAATCCGGGTTTAAAATAATGTATCATATGATGCCAAATCTTCCCGGCTCAAGCATTGCTAAAGATCTAAAAATGTTTAAAGAGCTTTTCTCTAGTTCAAATTTCCAGCCGGACCTTTTAAAAATTTATCCCTGCGTTGTTACCAAGGATTCAGTATTATACAAATGGCACAAACAAGGTAAATTTAAGGCATACTCAGATAAACAACTGAAAAAACTTCTGATTGATATAAAAAAAACATTGCCATATTACGTAAGGGTAACAAGGCTGATAAGGGATATTCCGGCTGAAAGTATTGAAGCAGGAAATAAAATTACCAATCTGCGCCAGATTATTGCTCAGGAGTTTAAAGGATGCAAATGCATCAGATGCCGCGAGGCCGGACACCAAAAAATCTCAAATATTAAATCTCAAATCTTAAAACCACAACTTAAAATTCAAAAATATAAGGCCGGTGATGGATTGGAATATTTTTTGAGTTTTGAATCAGCAAATAGAAAAATTCTTTATGCTTTTTTGCGCCTGCGCTTGCCTTTTTCCGGCAACCCTAAACTTAATTCGGATTCCCCTATTTATAAAGAATTCCCTGAGCTGAAAAATGCGGCTTTAGTCCGGGAACTGCATACTTACGGCCAACTTGTACCGATAGGCAAAAGCGGAAAAATCCAACATTCAGGACTGGGCAAAAAACTAATGACTGAAGCAGAAAAAATCGCCAAAAAAAATGGCTTTCAAAAAATTGCCATAATCTCAGGAATCGGCGTAAGACAATATTACCAAAAATTAGGCTATAAACTGGAAGAAACATTCATGGTTAAAATTATTAGACCATAAAATGACATCCCCCCCCGCACTCAAAAAGCCACCCTTCAAGTTGGCTTTTTTCATACGGGGTTTCCTGTTAGAAAATAAAAAAACGGCCTGGCCTTTGAACTCTGAGCTCGTGAGTTCAATTAGCCAAGCCGCAAATCAAGACTAAGGCAGAGGTTCCCTCTTACTTATTTTGAGGGTTTTATTTCCGCCTTTGTCGGTGGAAATCCTACCGCCTATTTGGCAGCAAATTGGATTACCATTAACGGCACTACTGCCAAAATGTTGCCTGGAAAAATTTGGAGGCTGACACGCCACAATTGTTTTGCCACCCTCCTTGCGCCTGTCTGCGCCTTTCGGAACAATCCAAAGTAGCGTTCCGCCACCCGAACATCCGCCTTGGCTAACGGGACGGCGACACAAATCACATGGACAGGTTACCTTCAACCCACCCATTAAAACATCTACTGACATTTTTCTTCTCCTTCTTTCTTTCTTTCTTTTTGGGCTGTTTTAACTCTGCTTTTTTCTCCTTTTTATTAAGCAGAGGGTTGGGGTTTTAACGAACATTTCACAACACAATAGCGAATATAATATAATAACCATTTTTAATCTATTCTGTCAAGATTGAAAACCAACTTAAAATCAATTAATATTAATATATAATAAATAAATAAATAAATAGAAATATGCTAACCAACAATAAACATTTCCAAAACGTTGTAATTGCATCCGGTCCGGTTATTATTAAAAAAGATAAAATTTTACTCAATAAACATGGAGAAAGCAACCTCTGGAAATTCCCGGGCGGAGATATTACTGAAAACTCTGGTGATTTGGAAAGCTGGGCGGTAAAAAAAGTTTTTGAAGAAATGGGACTTGAAGTAAAAATTATAAAACCGATTAAACCAATGGTTATTTGGAAAAAAGATGAGGTAATAATTTTAATTCATTATCTGGCAAAATTAATAACCGAAGAAATAAAACCTGCTGGCTATATAAAAGAATACGCTTGGCTGGATATTAATAACCTGCCGGATGACTGCTCGCCAAACATCAAACCGGTTATTAAAGAATTAATAGATAGTATTTAATAATCAGATCAACATCATTTTTAATTCCCCTAACTTCCAAAAAATTCTAACTCCTAATCCCATAACTTCTATGACATACGACCAACTTCCAAAACAAGATCCGCAAATCGCAAAACTAATAAATCAAGAAATAGGCCGACAAAAAAACGGTTTAGTTATGATCCCTTCAGAAAACCATGCCTCGGTTGCCGTCCTTGAAGCGATGGCAACAGTACTTTCAAATAAATATGCCGAAGGTTATCCTGAAAAAAGATACTACACCGGCAACGAATATATTGACCAAATTGAAAATCTAGCGATTGAAAGGGCAAAAAAATTATTTGATGCCGAACATGCCAATGTACAGCCAAATGCCGGCAGTCCGGCCAATATCGCAATATATCTGGCTAATTTAAAACCCGGCGACAAGGTTATGGGCATGAAGCTTGACCAGGGCGGACATCTTACTCACGGCCATCCGGTTAATTTATCCGGACAGCTTTATAATTTCATTCAATACGGAGTTAGAAAAGATACAGAACTGATTGATATGGACGAAATTAGAGAAATTGCTTTAAAGGAAAAACCAAAAATGATCGTCACCGGAGCAACCGCTTATCCAAGAATATTTGATTTTAAAAAATTTAGAAAAATCTGCGATGAAATTGGCGCTCTGCTTTTGGCTGACATTTCACATTTTGTCGGACTTTGCCTTTCCAAAAACCATCCTCATCCATTTCCGGAAGCTGATTTTGTTATGACAACAACTCATAAAACTCTACGGGGACCCAGAAGTGCAATAATCCTTTGCAAAGAAAAATATGCAAAAACAATTGACAAGGCGGTTTTCCCGGGAACCCAGGGCGGACCATTGGAACACGTCATTGCCGCAAAGGCAGTTTGCTTTAAAGAGGCAATTATGCCGGAATTTCAGGAATACGGACACCAAATTGCCAAAAATGCCAAAGCATTAGCCGAATCTTTAATGTCTGAAGGAATTGAGCTTGTTTCCGGGGGCACTGACAATCATTTGATGCTTATTAAATGCGCCCCGCTTGGACTAACCGGCCGACAAGGTTCTGAAGCTTTAGCCGAAGGAGGAATATACACTAACCGCAATACCATCCCTTACGACAGTGGATCAGCATTTGAACCAACAGGCATTCGGCTGGGTACGCCGGCATTGACTACTCGGGGAATGAAAGAAGAACAGATGAAAATTACTGGAAAAATAATAGCTAAAGTTCTAAAAAATATCAACAATGAAGAAATTAAAAAAGAATTAAAAGATACTGTTGCCCAATTAACTAGAGAATTTCCGGTTTATTCCGGAATGACTATATAATTACTAATTTTGTCATCTCGACCAACGGTCGCCTGTCTATAATTTAATATTTGGCGACTAAAGTGGAAAAATTTCATTATATATTGATAATGTTCAAACTATGATAAGATTTCTCCACTCATCCTGTTGTTTATAAACGACAGGACTCGATCAAAATAACAAATATTACTAAATGCCTAAACAAACAGCAAAAATAATTGATGGCAAAACAATCGCCGAAAAAATACTTTTGGGATTAAAAAATGAAATTTCCAAACTTAAACGGCCCCCCGGATTGGCTGTTATTCTAATCGGCGAAGATGAAGCTTCTAAACTTTATGTCAGAAATAAAAAAAGAGCCTGTGAGAAAGTAGGCATAATTTTTCATAGCTATTTTTGTGGCGGAGAATTTTGTCCAAATTCAACCGAAAATGAAATTTTAAAAATGATTGATTTTTTAAATAATGATCCTTCAATTGACGGCATTATCGTTCAGCTTCCAATTCCCAAAAAATTTAACGTCAAAAAAATAATAGAAAGAATTTCACCGGTAAAAGACGTTGACTGTTTCACTGAGAAAAACAAAAAGAAGTATCTGGCTGGTAAAAAATTTATAACCTCCCCTTTAATTTTAGCTGTTGAAGAAGCATTAAAACACACTGACCAAAATCTAAAAGGAAAAGAAGCATTAATTGTGGCAAAAAATCCAACTTACAGCGAGATGCGAAAAAAAGATTTGGAAAAACTCGGCTTAAAAACAAATATAACCTCGGTTAACTCAACGCTTTCTGAAAAAACAAAAAAGGCCGACGTTTTAGTTGCCATTCTAGGACAAAGCAACTTGATAAAAAAATCAATGACTAAACCAGGCGCAATTGTCATTGATATCGGCACAAATTTAGTTAGTGAAAAAAAATGGACTGGCGACGTTGATCCAAAAGTGGCTGAAGTCGCTTCGTGGCTGACACCGGTTCCCGGCGGGATTGGTCCGCTGACCGTGGCATTTCTTTTAAAAAACACCGTTGAACTGGCAAAAAAGAATCAAAATGAACCATCAAAATAAAAGTTTTACTCCATCATTTTTAATTACAGCTAAAATTATCCAAGAATAATAAAAAACTCCTTAGTAAGAATTTTTTATTTTTTAGATTAAAAAAGACCCCCTCTGGATCTTTTTTTTAATCAAGAGAGGGATAGCTGTATGTCTACGCTTGCGCGGCAATCAGGCGCCGAATCGGTGCCGAAACGGCCGCAACCAGGTAATCCAACCAAGAGGAATCCTGAGGAACGGACACGGTAAGTTCAACCGTGGGTGTGGACGCAATTGCGTTCAGTTCCAACTTTGAAAACTTGCACCTTCTGATTCCCTGGGAAGTCAAAATTTCATCTCGGCGCTTAGGACTCATCCGGCCAGCCAAAACAAGCTCGTTGCAAGCGTGCCTCAAAGGACCGCCATACGGTTTGGCCCACTCTGGAACAATTTGATTGTCCCTTTGAAGTGAGCACCTATATACGCTACGTTGATGCGAATTCATGCTTTATCCTCCTTTTTTACCCTGTATTAGGGCAGTTTTGGTTTAAAAATCATTACTAAAATAACCTGCCAGACTATCATAAATTTTAAATCTTGTCAATAGTAAAACGCAGGGCTTTAGAAAGCAAATGGAACAGCCTTGAATGATATTTCAATGAATTTATTG
>CAZCCC010000029.1:0-17750 GCA_964497245.1 uncultured Gammaproteobacteria bacterium
CCCGAGTCATTGCCACATAAAAAAGCCGGCGCTCTTCCTGAATATGGGCATCACCTTGAGGCAGAATTTCTTTTATTAAAGCTTCAGGCAGCTCTATCGGATCTTTCCTGTCATTTACCGGAAAACGCTGATCAACCAAATTAACCATAAAAACGTATTTAAATTCAAGGCCTTTGGCAGCATGAACTGTCATTATTTTTACGCTGTCGGGTCCATCTTCATTACTGCTTTGCAAAGAGCCTGCTTCTCCGGCTTCAATTTCCAAATCAATTAATTCCAAAAAACTTCTTACTGACTTATTTATGGAAGAATTTTCAAATTCCGTTATTTTTCTGTAAAACTGATTCAAGTAGCTTATCTCCTGATGGGATTGCAATGAATCTTTTTTGGTTAGTTCTTGCAGATAACCCGAGTCCTGCAAAAAAGCGATAACAACTTCTTTGACGCTTTTTTCTCTTGCCAAGTTGCTGTGCTTGCTTATAAGATCCAAAATATTCCTCAGTTTATCTCTTATATCTTCCGATATGTCCGCTGAAACTGTAGCCTGTTTTGCCGACTGATATATTGAAATGCTTTTGCGGCTTGCCCAATAGCTTAAAGTATTAATTTCAAAAAAATCCAAATTAAAAACCTTAAAATTAAGAACCCTATACATTGCCGTACTTTCACGATAATCATCCAAAAGCTTCAAATAAGCCAAAATATCCAAAACAATCGATTTGCCATAAAGTCCTCTGGAAGCAAGAAATTGGTAAGGAATTTGGGTTTGGGAAATTGCATTGACGAAGTAATTAGCTACTTCATTGGTTCGGGCCAAAATCGCGAAATCAGACCAAGCGGCTTTTTTATCTTTTTCTTTAAGGTCGGCAATTTGCTTAAGCACTCCCAAGGCCTCGTCTTCGGCTGTTTCAAAGGCCAAATGGCTGATTATTCCTTTTTCTTTTTTTTGTGAAATTAATTTTTTACTCAATTTGCCGGTTTGTTTGTTTTTTAACTTAACTTCCAGTCTGTCCGGATTATTTTGCTGAATAAATTTATAGGATAAATCTAAAATATCCTGAGCTGACCGGTAATTTTTATTCAAAAATATTTCTTCTGCTTTCGGATAATCTTTTTTAAATTCCAAAATATTTGAGACTGAGGCGCCCCTAAATTTATAAATTGCTTGGTCATCGTCCCCCACAACCGTAATATTATTTTGTGGCTGGGCCAAAAGCTTTACCAGCTCATATTGGGCATAATTGGTATCCTGAAATTCATCAACTAAAATATATTTGAACTGCCGACGATACTCAGTCAAAATTTTTGGTCGTTTCCTAAAAAGCTCAAGACAATAATTGATCAAATCGCCAAAATCCATTGCGTTGTTATCCAGCAAAAGCTGCTGATAAACATGATAGGCGTCGGCAACTTCCTGAACTTTTTTGATTTCTTGGACAATTAATTCTTTTTTCTCACTTTTTTTTAAATCTTTAATATCTTTTGAATCAAAAAAATCCTTTATGAAATCATTGGAATCAGAATTAAGTTTTAAATTTTTAGCATATTCCAAATAATCGCTTGGACAAGCCACCTCGTCTTTGGCGCGGGAAAAAAGTTTTATTAAGGCATGAATAAATTTAGTCGGGTTACCCAGCGGCCGATAATAGTCAAGATTGAATTTTTCCAAATTCTGCCTAATAAGCATCCATTGCTGGGTTTGATTAAACAATTTAAAATCATTGGAAATTCCAATTTCCAGAGCATGGGCCTTTAGAATTTTTTCAGCAAAAGAATGAAAAGTATAAATCCATAAATCAACATAGCCAAGAGGCAGGAGCTGGTCAACCCTTTCCTCCATTTCTCCGGCGGCTTTATCAGTAAAAGTTAAAGCTAAAATTTCATTACCTTTGGCCTTGTTTTCAGCAATCAGCCACGCAATCCGTTGAGCAATGACCGTGGTTTTCCCGGTACCGGCACCGGCCACAATCAAAAGCGGCCCATTGTCGTGCATAACGGCCTTTTTTTGTTCGGAATTCAGGGTTTTAAGATTAATTTCCATATTTTATTTTTTCTAACAAATTCAATTGTCAAATTTACTTAATTTTAACATGATTTAAAGTAAAAAAAAACCCGTTTGAAAACCAATTCCAGTTTAAAAACGGGAAAAATTTAAACTAATAATCACTTAGATTGCCACGCCGTACAGTGAGGACATAGCATGCAGCCATTACTCCTTCGCTTCCGGCAAGCTTTACTGCCAGGCTGCACATCGCATTTTCTAGGCCGGCCGGGATAAGACTTCTTATTATTCTTGCTCACAGCTTCTCCCCTTTACTTGCCACGCAATACTGCATTAATTTGGTTTCGCGTCTTTTCAGCTTCTATGGCGGCTACTTCGGCAAAGTCATCACCTGACGAAGCATGAATTATTCCGCTTGAAGAATTAATGATAAACGGATGATCTCCGATACTTTTAATGGTTTCGGAAAGATCACCGCCTTGTTTTCCAATTCCTGGAATCAAATAAGGAACATTGCTAGAAAAATTTCCATCAAGATTGCCTATTTGGCGAGGAAAAGTCGCACCGACCACTAAACCAACTGTTGCTGTTTCCGGAGTTACAATTGACGTCACCTTTCTGGCCAAATATAAATAGAGTTTTGTATTGACAGCCGAAGACAAACCAGGAGAAACTTCAAGATCTTGAAAATCATAAGCACCTTTATTGGAAGTATGGCAAAGCACAAATATCGCCCTACTTGGACCGTAATCAAGCCACGGCATCAAGGTATCGCAGCCCAAATAGGCATTGACTGTTGTAGCATCAGCACCATAACGTTCAAATATTTCCTGAGCATAAAACTTTGCCGTGTTGCCGATGTCGCCCCTCTTGGCATCCAAAATTACCATCATGCCAAATTCATCTTGCGCCCGATGAATAAATTGGGCCAATTTATCTTCTCCACCGATGCAGGCCCAAAAAGCCTGATTGGGCTTAATAATACATGCATATTCAGCAACTGCCTCTAAAACTTTCAAAGAAAATTCAAACAATCCTGCCGGAGTACCAACTAAATGTTCAGGCAACTTGCTTTGATCGGGGTCAAAACCAACACATAAATGACTGCCTTTCTCTTTTTGGACTGATAAAAGCCTTTCAATAAAACTAGTCATGGAATCCTCCTTTTCTATTTGTTTTTTCCGGTCAGCTTTGCCCAGCCTTCTGGAGTATTCGGTCTTACTGCCTCTGAACCAGCATTACACAGCGGACAATCATTTGTCCATGTTCTTATTTTATATTGAACCAAAGACAAAAGCGTTACGCCGTCAACGGTTGAATTTAAAAATTCTTCTTCAGTCCGGCGATCAACAATCAATGGCAAAAACGGGATAAAATCCACACCCGGACAAGCTTCGCTAAAACCTTGACGAACCAGCCGAAACGTTTTTGCTGTTGTCATCAGCTCCTCAACCTGCAGAACCTTTGTTCCCGGCGGCATCTTCGGGCCAGTATAAACTTGCTTCTCAACTTTTTGGCCGTTTTCTTCAATAACTACTTTGTGCATCGGATAAGTTTGGGCATTAAAAAAACAAGCAAAGGCATAAGCAAGATTAAGAGAAGCAGTGTCCGAACCGACTACAAATTCCACCGGTCCGCTATAACATTCGCGTAGTTTTCTTGCCAAAGCTTCGGCAAAAATATTACAAAAATTTGTATGGCAAATCACATTACGCAAATTAACAAAGCCATCACTGCAGGCACCGGATGTCAATTTGGCATGCGGTCCGCCTTCTTGGTAAAGCCAAAGCGAGTCAACCGACTTAATAATTCTCGTAATATCATCGGATAATAATTGTGAACCATGTTCTTCATAAATAAACAAACTACCTAATTGTCGAGGATCATTCATACCCTATACTCCTTATTTCTTTTTTCTTTAAACAAAATGAAGGGAACAGTTCCCTCCAAAACTATGCTAAAAGTAGCAAAAATATCCAATCGTGTCAATAATGCGCAGCCTTGTCATTAATAACAAAAAATCATGAAAACAATCTTGTTTAATTATCTTGTTTTAATGTTCTAGTGTTTTAATAATTTAATTACTTATTAAAGTCGTCGGTCGAGATGACATGGGTTTATGCAATATAAAAAACCGCCTAGCTTTTGCCAAGCGGCGATTGGAATCTTAAAAGGTCATCGGCGGAAAAAGAACTTCGCCGCCTCTTCCTTTCTGAATCAAAGGAACATATGTTTTCAGATAATCCTGAACTTCCGGATCAACTAAATTAATAGTCTTACCGCGCTCGGCAGACAAATAAGCGGCCATGAGAATTTTGACTACATCGCGGCCGAAATCAGCACCAAGCATTCCGTCTTTTTCTTGGCGGAAAGCATTCAGCGCATCCACCCATTCGCTGGTATATCCATAGACCAACGGCTCGTCAGGCAAAACAATCAGGTGACCGTGCGAGGCTTGTGACTTTTCCAAAGCCAATTCAGCATCAGCACAGGCCGCAGCCGCAGCATCGCTGATAAAAATACTGGAAGGCGAAAGTAAAGTGTTGACTTCATACGAATAGCCGCCGCCGTAGGCTTCCATCAATAGCCGCAGACCGGGAGCATCGTACATCCAAGAATCAGTGGCCTGGGCAACTACAATCTGGCCGGTTTCCGGATCTCTGAACTTCACAATAATAAGCGCATAGTCTTCGGCCGGTGTTTTGGTGTAGTCCACACCGCGCTGAGCCAGTAATTTTGAACGCCAGGGATCATTGCCCCATTTGATCAGCTCAAGATTGGCGTTAACCGAAACTGGGACCAGATGATCAATCGGTTTGCCATTTGGCGTCAACATATACCAGCCAACGCCAACACTATGACACCCCATATCTAGGCAAACACCGCCACCTTGCTTAGTCGGATCCCAAAACCAGCCTTCATGCGGCCCGCCGTGTTCTTCAGCCGAACGAACCATCTTCACCGGCCCCATTTTTTCTGCGACTTGCGACAACTGAAGCCGGCAAGCTCGCACCGTGGGCATATGAATTTGGTTTTCAAAGTAACTGAACCTGACGCCATGTTTGGCCAAATCGGCAATAAGATCAACAACCCTGTTGGCTTCCTTCATATTTCTGGCCAGCGGCTTTTCACACACTACACCTTTAAGTCGGGCACCAGAATTAACCGCTGCCAAAATTTCTTCCAGAATTTCAATCCTGGCATAATTGGGCATGGAAAGTGAAACAACATCCACTGCCAAACAAAGTTCGGCAACGGTATTGCATACCATGCAATTTTGGCCAAGGCCATTTACCCGAACTACGAATTCATCGGCTCCTCCAAGGGCATAGACGCCCCCGATTATGGCACCGGAAATTCCGCCATTCTCGGTAAAAACCCGCGAATGAAAGGTGCCGTTAAAGCCAGCTCCGACAAAACCTACCTTCAATACTTGCATGATCAACTTCTCCTTGTACTTTTTTCTCCTTAACGCCTCCCCTTAGGATTAGTCTTAGAGATTGGCCTAAACAAAACAGGAGGCTATTCCTCCTGCAGCTTGAATTATATTAGCAAATGAAGAAAAATTGTCAATAACAAATTTATACCTCTTTTATTAATTCTTAAAAAAATAGCTTATTTAAGCTTTAAAATTGATATAGCAAATATTCCTTCCTATTCTGATAAAAACGACAAAAATATACTTAAAACAAAAATAACCCTTGACAGATTCAATTTAATAATTATACTAAAATTATGGCTTTTTAAGTGAATCTTTAGCTTAAATTACCATAATTTATAAAAATTTCATACTCTAGATCTAAAAATTTTTTTATTTTACCTGAAAATTTATGTCTCAAAATACTATTGAAGAAATCAAAAAAATTGAAGCCAAAGCAAAGGAAATAACAAAACAAGCTAGACAAAAAGTAGAAAATATGCTTTTACAAACAAATCAGGAAGGTCAAAAAGAATTTAATAATGCTGAAAATCAACTTAGCCGACAGATTGAAGAAATAATTGAAAACGCCAAAAAAGAAATCCAAAAGCTAAGGACTCAAAATGAACATAATTTAGCAAAAGAATTGGATAAAATCAACAGAATTGACCCTAAAGTTATTGAAAAAGCCACTAACATTATTGTGGAAAATATTATTAGCTAATCTGGGCCTGCTGACTGTTAATTTCTAAAATTATCTAAACCAAATGGCTCTTGCCAAAATCGCAAAAATAAATATTATTGGACACCAAAACGACCAAGAAGAAATTCTGGAAATTTTGCAAAATCTCGGCTTCAGTCAAATTGAAGAATGCCGGGAAAAAGATCTGCTTAAAAAAAACTCAAATGAATTTTTATCCGATTTGGAATATAAAATTGCCGGTATTAGATTCTGTCTGGAATTTTTGGCAAATTATGAAACTGAGAAAAAACCGCTGAAAGAAAAAATTGATCCAAAAATAAATTTAACGCTTGGAGAAATTGAAAAAATTGCCACTGAATTTGACTATACTGGAAAAACTAAGGAAGTTCAAGAAATTGAAAGTGGAATAAATGAAGCCAAAAACGTGATAGACAAACTTAATTTGGAATTTTCACAGATTAAGCTTTGGGAAAAATTAGATTTCATTCCGAACCGCCAAAAATTGGAAACTGATTTTAATTATAAATTTTTAGTGATCAATGAACAGGATTACCAAGTTTTTCCACTAGAACTACAAAAAAAGTTCCCCTTAACCGTTTTTAAAAAAATAGACGAAGAAAAAAAAGAAACATTGGCTGTTTTATTTTTTAAAAAAAATCAAGAATCACAAATTAATGAAATATTGAACAACACAAATATTAAATTGGCCGAAATACCCGATTTAGAAATTTCAATTCCTGAAAGAATAATTCAAATTAATCAAAAAATAAGCGAAGAAGAAAACCGAATTGAGAAACTAACCAGAGAAGCTAGAAGACTGGCAAATAACCAAAGGGATTTTAAAATTTCTTTTGATTACCTGAATTGGAAAAAAGAAAAGCTGGTTCAAGGGCAAAAAGCGGGAAATACCGAAAAAACTTTTTCTTTAACTGGCTGGATTGATAAAGACTTGATAAAAATACTCGAAAAAGAAATGAATAAATCAACATCTGATTTCGTAATTGAAGAATTACCTTTTACAGGTGAAGAAGACATCCCCATTATTTTTAAAAACACTTGGGCCAGCCCTTTTGAATTTGTAACTAATGTTTACGGCGCACCGCAATACCATGAACCGGACCCGACTCCATGGCTTACTCCTTTTTTTGTTCTTTTTTTCGGGCTTTGCATGACAGATGCCGGTTATGGAGTAATTTTAGCCTTATTCTCCTGGCTGGCGCTGAAAATATTCAAACCCACCAAAGAAGGGGCAAAAATGTTTAAAGTAATAATGTTTGGCGGTCTGGCCACTTTCTTTGCCGGTGCTTTAGTCGGCGGCTGGTTTGGTATAGTAATTGATGAAATAAAAATTGACTGGATTAAAAATCTGCTGCTTGATATCCGTATAATAGACCCGGTAAAAGAACCGATAAAGATGCTGATATTTGCCTTAACTTTGGGAATAATCCAAGTTATTGTCGGAATTATCGTTAGCCTTTGGTGGAAGATAAAGCACAAAAATTATATCTCGGCTCTATTGGATGACTGTATCTGGCTTTATTTTATATTTGCAGTTCTGATTGCCGGCGCCTCCGGTATTGGACTGATTGATTTTCCTTACAGTAAGTATTTGATTTGGGTTGGAGTAGCCGGCTTAATTTTAACTCAAGGCAGAAGTCAAAAAAATCCAATTCTAAAATTGACAAGCGGTGTTATAAGCCTTTATGGTCTTGTTGGCTATTTGTCGGATGTTTTGTCTTATTCCCGCCTTCTCGCTTTGGGTCTTGCCACTGGAATCATTGCTATGGTAGTTAATTTAATTGCCAAACTCACAATTGACATGGTTCCCTATCTCGGCTGGGTAATTGCTTTTTTTATAATAATCGGCGGTCATGTTTTCAATATTGGAATTAATGCCTTAGGTGCTTTCATTCATTCAAGCCGTTTGCAATTTGTTGAATTTTTCCCCAAGTTTATGGAAGGCGGCGGACTTATTTTCAGCCCATTCAAAAAAGAAAGTAAATATATAAGAATTATTAATAACAATAAATAATAGTCATCAAGACTAGAAAGGAAATAAATTTATGGGAATTGGAATTGCATTGGCAATTTTAGGAGCAGCATTAGCCGCCGGGATGGCCGGAGCCGGTTCAGCTATCGGCGTTGGTATTGCCGGACAAGCTGCTTCAGGAGTCATCTCTGAAGAACCGGAAAAATTCGGTAAAGCATTATTGCTTGAAGCCTTGCCGGGTACTCAGGGAATTTACGGTTTTCTGGCCGCGATTATGGCTTTACAGAAAGTAGGGCTTTTGGGAGGAGAAATCATTGAAGTCGGAACAGAAGCCGGCTTGCAAATCGCTTTTGCCTGCTTGCCTATCGCTATTGCCGGCTTAAGTTCAGGCTGGCTTCAAGGTAAAGTTTCCGCTGCCGGAATGGGAGTTGCCGCCAAACAACCTAAAGCTTCCGGAAAAGCGATTATTCTTTCGGCCATGGTGGAAACCTATGCTGTCTTAGGGCTTCTAACAACAATTTTACTTCTAAACGGAATAAACATCAGCTAAAAATGTTAAACTTTAATTTATAAATTATGGCTTTAGAAGACATAAAAAAATCAATTCTTGCTAATGCTGAAGCTGAAGCTGAAAAAATTGAAGCCGATGGCCAGGCTAAAGTTATTGAAATTAAAAATAACTGGCAAAATAAAATAGAACAAAAAAAACTTGAAATCATTAATTCTGCAAAAAGAAAAGCCGCTCAAAAAATCCAACAAACTCAATTTAAACTCCAGTCAAAAGCGCAGTCGGAAATACTTAAAGAAAAACATCTGATTATTGACAAAATATATAAAACCGCTCTGAAAAAAATATCCGAACTTAGTGATGACAGATACACGGCTTTAATGGAAAAATTGATAAAAATTTTACCTGATGGCAACGGAAAACTGCTGTCAGCTAAAAATAAAGAAAACCTGTTGAAAAAAGCCCTTAAAAACAGCGGTAAAAGATATGAAATTAACACAAACTCAATACCAGAAGCAGGCGGATTCAAGTTTCAATCAGAACAGATAGAAATCAACAATACTTTTCCAGCCTTAATAAATAATTCCAAGGAGCAAACTGTTTTAGAAGTCAGTAGATTGCTTTTTAGTAAAATTAATGATTAAAATAACATGAAAGGCACTAATTACATTTATGCCAGCGCTAAAATCAGGGCTTTAGAACCTCATATTTTAGATAAAACTGATATTGAACGGATGATTGATGCGCCTGACTTAAACAGTGCCTTTAAGGTTCTTAACGATACTGATTATGCTGATAATCTGCTCGGACTTGAACCTCTTGACTACCGAATAGCCTTGAGTCAGGATTTTCAGCAGCTTCATGAACTTCTGCAAAAAATTACCCCCAAGCAATCATTATTTGAACTGATAATGCTTGAGCGAGAATTCGTCAACATTAGACTTTTATTCAAGGCAAAACTTTTTAATATTGAAGTTGTCGAATTTATCAAAGAAAATGCCATATACCCACCAAATCATCTCCAGGATTTCATCTATGAAACCCATATTCACGAGCCAAAGGCATTAAAATCATACATTGCCGAACAGAGAGGAGAAGTTCTTGATCATGAAATAAAAAATGTCATTTACCGAATTTCTAAAAAAGTAAGCGAAAAAACCAGGCCCGACCAGCTTGACGCATTATTAACCCAGGAATATTTTGATTTGAAGCAAGAGTTAGCAAAAGAAGTTAAAAGCAAATTTATCAAAAATTACATTAAAATGGAAATTGATAATATTAATCTTTTAATTTGGATTCGGGCAAAAAGGCTTGAATTGAGCAAAGAAAGGCTTAATGAAAAACTGATCCGCGGCGGTCATGCCGATATTAAAAAGATGTTGCATCTTTACCCTGAAGAACCAAGGGGTTTAAAATCTTTTGTCAATGCAAATTTTGACATAAAGTTAACCGAAATTTTTGAGACCTTCTGTGAAGACAATAATTTATTTAAGCTAGAAAAAGAGGTTGAGGACTATAAAACCCGCTATGCCAGACAAGCAAAGAGATTTTCATACGGTCCGGAAGTGATTTTTGCCTACTATTTGGCAAAACAAAACGCTATCCAAAATATTAGAATAATTCTAACCGGCAAAATAAACAACCTTCCCAAAAAAGAAATCAGAAAAACTTTAAGGGAGGCTTATTAAACAAATTATGTCTTACAAAATTGCGATAATCGGCAGCGAAGATGCAATAGGCGGATTTAAGGCTGTTGGTCTTGATGTATTTGGAATAAAAACTAAAGAAAAATGCGAAGAAGAATTTCTGAAGATTTATAATTCAGCTGAATACGGAATAATTTTTATTACAGAAGATTGGATGGATCAAATAAAAAATTTTTTAAAAGAACTGCCGCCAAAAGCTTTGCCTTCAGTTGTCGCTGTGCCTTCCCAGGCCGGATCAACCGGAGCCGGGCTGGCTAATTTGAAAAAAATTGTTGAACAAGCCGTTGGCTCAGATATCCTTTCTTAAAAGTTATTTAAAAAAATAAAGAGTTTTAACCGCTAGATAAGTGCTGGACACTCGCTCTACGTCGCCAATAAAAAAGCAGCCTTGATTAAACGGCTGCAAATAAACGAGGCTAAGCAGTGTCTGAAGCAATTTCGGATGGCGAAATGCCAACCGATAATTGCTTGAACAAATGCTGCTTTTGGCCAGTAGTCAAACCAGCGGTTAAAGCTAATAAAACTTTTTCATAAATTTCTAAAGGAACCTGCCCTCTGGACAAACTCTCAATTACATCACTTTGAATTTCAGAAGTTGTAAAGCGTGTACTGCAAGAAAGGCATTCTCTGCGCCGGCGAATTGTACCGTCTGATTTGATTCTTGAATCAATGACTGAACTCTTTAAGCTCCCACATTTTGGACAAACCATCAGTAATTCCTCCTTTCTAAATAAGATAAAATTCATTTTAAAATAATTAAATAATATTGTCAATTAAAAATAATATGACTGAAAAAATTGGAAAAATTATTAAAGTATCAGGACCGCTGGTTGTTGCATCGGGGATGAAAAACGCCCAAATGTATGAAGTGGTCAAAGTCTCTGAAAAAAGATTAATTGGAGAAATTATAAAGCTAAAGGGTGGCACCGCAGCAATTCAGGTTTATGAAGAAACTTCCGGTCTTGGGCCGGGAGAACCGGTTTACCAAACCGGTAAGCCTTTGGCGGTAGAGCTTGGGCCCGGACTTTTAAAATCAATCTATGACGGAATTCAACGTCCGCTTAATCTAATCAGGGATGTGGCCGGAGATTATATAACCAGAGGAATTGAGGTTCCACCATTGGATAAGGAAAAAAAATGGGAATTTTCCGCCAAAGCCCAAATCGGCCAAGAAGTTTCAAGCGGAGATATTTTGGGAGAAGTTCAAGAAACTGATCTAATAACCCATAAAATAATGGTACCGCCCGGAATAAACGGAAAAATTGAAGATATTAAGTCAGGCGAATTTAATATTGAAGAGCCAATTGCAAAAATCAGCGGAAAAAACGTTTCTATGAAACAAATTTGGCCCATCCGCCAACCCCGTCCGATTGCCGAAAAACTTTTACCGACAGAACCTTTGCTTTCGGGTCAAAGAGTAGTTGACGCTTTTTTTCCGGTAGTTAAAGGCGGAACTGCCTGTGTACCGGGACCATTTGGCTCAGGAAAAACAGTGGTCCAGCATCAGCTGGCTAAATGGGCTGACGCCGATATAATTCTTTTTATCGGTTGCGGTGAACGCGGCAATGAGATGACTGATGTATTGCAAGAATTTCCCGAATTAATAGATCCAAAATCAAACAGGCCTTTAATGGAAAGGACTGTTTTAATAGCTAATACTTCAAATATGCCGGTGGCTGCACGGGAAGCTTCAGTATATACAGGAATAACAATTGCTGAATATTTCAGAGATATGGGCCTAAAAGTCGCCCTAATGGCTGACTCAACTTCCCGTTGGGCAGAAGCTTTAAGGGAAATGTCAGGACGGCTAGAAGAAATGCCGGGCGAAGAAGGATATCCTGCTTATTTAGGATCAAGAACCGCCAGCTTCTACGAACGAGCCGGCTACGTCAAATGTTTGGGTTCTGAAGGACAAAAAGGATCACTTACTGTAATTGGTGCCGTCTCCCCTCCCGGAGGAGACCTATCAGAACCAGTCACTCAAAACACTCTTCGGGTAGTAAAGGTTTTTTGGGGATTAGATGCTCAATTGGCCTACAAAAGACATTTCCCCGCCATTAATTGGCTGACAAGCTATTCATTGTATTCAGATGATATCAAAGAATATATGAAAGAAAATGCCGGAACAGATTGGCCGGAAATGAAATCTGAGGCAATGAATCTTCTTCAACAAGAAGCAAAATTAGAAGAAATTGTCCGCCTAGTAGGCGTTGAATCTCTCTCTTCAAAAGAGCAGCTGGTTTTAGATACCGCCAAATCAATCCGCGAAGATTTCCTTCATCAGAATGCTTTTGACGATATAGACACTTATACTTCGGCTAAAAAAATGTATTGGATGCTTAAAGCAATTTTAACTTTTCACCATGAATCCATAAGCGCCTTAGAATCAGGAAAGCTTTTGAAAAATTTAGTTAATTTAAAAATAAAAGAAAAAATAGCTAAAGCAAAAATGGTTGAAGAAAAAAACTTAGCTGAATTGGAAAAATTACCTCAGGAAATAAAAGCAGAAATTAATAAATAATGCTAATAGTAAATTAGTTATAAAGAACTATGCTAAAACAATACAAAACAATTAAAGAAATTTCCGGTCCGCTTTTAGTTGTTGAAGGCATTAAAGATGTCAAATATGAAGAAATGGTTGAAGTGGAACTTTCTGACGGCTCAAAAAGGAGAGGCCGCGTCCTTGAAATATCAAAAGATAAGGCGGTTGTCCAGATGTTTGAAGAATCAAGAGGACTTGAACTTGACGGAGCCAAAGCGACATTTCTGGGAAAAACGATGGAAATAGGTGTTTCAAAAGACATGCTCGGCCGAATTTTTGACGGAGCGGGAAAACCAAAAGACGGACTGCCACCGATTATTGCTGAAAAAAAATTAGATATTAACGGAGCGCCACTTAATCCTTACGCCAGAGATTACCCTAACGACTTTATCCAAACCGGAATCTCCACAATTGACGGATTAAACACTTTAGTTAGGGGCCAAAAATTACCGATTTTTTCCGGATCCGGACTGCCTCATTCCGAATTTGCTGCCCAAATAGCCAGACAAGCCAAAGTGGCAAAACCAGATGGTACGACTGAAGGAAATTTTGCCGTTGTTTTTGCTGCCATGGGAATCACATTTGAAGAGGCGGAATTCTTCATAAATCAATTTAAAGAAACCGGAGCAATTTCCAGAGCTGTTTTATATATTAATCTGGCAAACGACCCGGTTGTTGAAAGGATTACTTTGCCCAGAATCGCTTTAACTACTGCGGAATATCTGGCTTTTGAACTTGAAATGCATGTATTGGTAATACTAACTGACTTGACTAATTATTGCGAAGCTTTGCGGGAAATATCAGCTGCCAGAAAAGAAATCCCCGGACGAAGAGGCTATCCCGGATACCTTTACACTGACCTTTCAACCATATATGAAAGAGCGGGAAAAATAAAAGGCAAACCCGGATCAATAACTCAAATTCCGGTATTAACAATGCCTGAAGACGATAAAACCCACCCAATTCCAGATTTAACCGGATATATTACTGAAGGACAAATTATGCTTTCACGCGAACTGCACCGCAAGGGAATTTATCCACCGGTTGACGTATTGCCTTCTCTTTCTCGGCTAAAAGACAAGGGTATCGGTGAAGGGAAAACCAGAGAAGACCATTCCGGAGTTTTAAACCAAGTTTTTGCCGCTTATGCCAGAGGAAAAGAAGCAAAAGAACTAGCGGTAATTCTTGGAGAATCGGCACTTTCAGATGCTGATAAAAAATTTGCCAAATTTGCCGATGAATTTGAAGATAAATATGTCCGCCAACAGCTTGACGAGGACCGGACTATTAAAGAGACTCTTGATTTATCTTGGAAGTTAATGTCTATTCTGCCCAAATCGGAATTAAAACGTGTTAAAGAAGAACATATTGAAAAATATTTACCTAATAAAGAGTAATCTTCTTATTCCTGTTTAAAAAAATTACTAATATGGCCAATAAACTAAATGTTAATCCAACAAGACAGGAATTGCTTAAGTTGAAAACTAAGCTTAAGACGGCTTTACGCGGACATAAACTATTAAAAGAAAAACGCGATGGCTTGATGAAAAATTTTATGGCCATAATTCGCGAAGCCAAGGAGTTGCGTGAACAAATTGAAAAAGAGCTCGGGTCAGGATTTTTTTCCTACATTTTCTTTTCCTCAAAAATCAGACATGTTGTAATTAATGAAAATCTAGCAGTACCGACAAAAAAAATATCACTAAAAGCGTCAACCCTAAATATTATGGGTGTTGAGGTGCCAAAATTTGAATATCAAGAAGAAGGAGATTTTTTATGTTATGACCTTGCAACAACATCAACCAGCCTCGACCGGTCTTTAGAAACTTTTTCCGATGCCTTAAAAACAATGATTAGACTGGCTGAAATTGAAAGCTCAGCGAAACTTTTAGCTGCAGAGATTGAAAAAACCCGCCGTCGGGTAAATGCCTTGGAGTATGTTTTCATTCCCGACATGAAAGAAACTGTCAAATATATTACGGCTAAGTTAAATGAACAAGAACGGGCAACAATTATAACCTTAATGAAGGTAAAAGATATAATTGCCAAACAAGAAGAAAATTAAACTTTACTAAAAACAGGGCAAAACCCTGTTTTTAGGTTGGTAAAAATAAAAACTCTAGAACTACATTGCTTCCAAAAAAATTTTTCAATTTTTAGTAACAACATTCGCCGGCCGGATTGCCCGAACCGCAGTCGCATGGTTGAGCGGCACCGCAACACTCACCATAAGGCTTACCAGAACCACACGGACAATCATCATCCAAATGAGGCATAAATTGTTTAATAATTAATTTAAATTAAATAATTGAATGGCATTCTCAACAGTCTGTTTTCTGACGTTATTATAATTAATTTTTTTAATTTCAGCAATTTTTTGAGCAACGAATTCTACATACTGGGGAATATTTCGCTTTCCCCTGTATGGTTCTGGAGCCAGATACGGACAATCGGTTTCAATCAAAATTCTATCCAACGGAACTGACTGAACTACTCCTACCAAATCATTACCTTTGGCAAAAGTTATTATCCCTGTAAAGCCAATATAAAATCCCAGCTTTAGAAAAGCTTCTGCTTGTTTGGCATTTCCTCCAAAGCAATGTATCACTCCTCTTAATTTTTTATTCGCTCTTAATTCTACAGCTATTATATCCAAAATTTCATTATATGCATCCCTTTTTCTGTCTTTACTGTTCCGACTGTGCAGAATCAAAGGAAGTTCAAATTCTCCAGCCAATTTAATGTGTTTAATTAAAACTTTTTTTTGATTATCCGCGTTGTTTTGATCATGAAAAAAATCAAGGCCGGTTTCTCCCACTGCAACGATTTTTTCGTAATGACTTAATAAGACCTTATACTCATCAACATTAAAAGCTTCCGGACTAAAACTGCTTCCAGAAACATGAATAGGATGCAATCCAACAGCGGCATAAACTCCTTTATTATATGAATCCGAAATTTCAGCCGCTTTTTTGCTGGTTGCCAATTGCGAACCAACATTAATAATCCAAATATCTTTTTTTTGACAATCAGCAACCACCTGTTGCCAATCATCATTAAACTCTTCAAAATTTAAGTGTGAGTGAGAATCTATAATCATTTAAATATAGAAAAATTATGAGTTTAAAATATAAAGTTAAAATTTTTTTTAAATTACCGACTTAAGTTGGCGCAAAATTTCAGGAAGAAGAGGCGCTAGTATCTCGGCTATTTTAACCAAAAAAGTTGCCATTCTTGATTCAGAAAGAATATTAATAACCCAGTCGCTAAAAACAAAACGAGAAACAAAATAAAGTATAAGACCCAAAACTAATACCCCTTCCAATGCCCCTAAAAAAGCGCCCAAAATCCGATTCAGACTCTTGGTAAATGGAATAATTGAAATTAAATTAAATATTTTATTTATAATATAAAAAGCCAAACCAACAAGACGATTAATTATGAAAAAAATCGCAATAAAAGCGATAATTCTGGCAAGATTTTCATTGCCAAGCATTATTGGTTCAAGCCATAAACCAAAAGGCTCATACCAAATGCCGGCTGCCCAAGCACCAAGAAATACGCCAATCAATGCACCAATGGTTTGAACCAGACCTAGAGCAAAACCAAAGGCAATAAAAAGAAACAGAATTAAAACTAAAATCAAATCAAGAATCGTCAAAAACATATATTTAAAATTAATTTAAGCGCGGAAAAAGAGGATCACCTTTAACCACCTTTACCGAAAAGAAAATGTTCTTTATTTTTACCGAAACTGCGGGCAAGAAAGGCTTTAATAAATAGCTTATTTGTAAAACATCATTTGCCGCCTGATTCAGAATTTCTGAAACTTCTTTTACTTTTCCTTCTTTTGCCAAATACCATGGTTTAGTGTTTGAAATCTTTCCGTCAACTTCAGAAATTTTATCCCAAATATATTTCAAAGCCTGATCAAAACTAAAAGAATCAACCAATTTTTCAAATTCCTCATCTTCTTTGGGTTTTTCTATTTTTATTTTGATATTATTTTGTTCAATTAATCCGGCGACTCGGCTAACAAGATTTCCCAATCCATTGGCTAAATCGGAATTATACGATTCTTCAAGTTTTTGAAGGCTGAAGTCGCTGTCTTGAACAGGATGAATATAGCGTAAAAGATAATAACGAACCACTTCAACTCCATATTTTTCAACCAGAAAAAAAGGATTTATTGTGTTACCTAAAGACTTGGAAATTTTTCCACCTTCAATATTTATATAGCCGTGAACAAATAATTTTTTAGGCAAAGGGATACCGGCTGAAAGAAGCATTGCCGGCCAATAAACCGCGTGAAAACGAATTATACCTTTACCTATAACATGGACATCTGCCGGCCAATATTTTTTGAATTCTTTTGCTTTTTTATCATAGCCCAAAGCGGTAATATAGTTGCTTAACGCATCAAACCAGACATAAATTACTTGGGAATCATCCATCGGAACCGGCACACCCCAATTTTTCGCCCGAAACTGGGAGCGGGAAATAGAAAAATCTTCTAGTCCCATTCTAATGAAGCTTAAAACTTCATTTTTCCGAGTTTTCGGAATAATTTCATACTCATCAGATTCAATTAATTTCTCCAGCTGCTTTTGATAGTTTGATAATCTAAAAAAATAATTTTCTTCTTCAACTGTTTCCGGCTCTTTTTGGTGTTCCGGACATTTTCCGTCTACCAATTCTTTTTCAGTAAAAAATTGTTCACAGCCAATACAATAAAGGCCTTTATATTTCTTTCTGTAAATATCTTCTTTTTTGCAAGCCAACCAAAGCTTTTGAGCCCCTGCAAAATGTTTATCTGAAACAGTTCTGATAAAATCATCATTTGAAATGTTCAAGGCCTCGGCTAAATCAATGAACTTTTGC
>CAZCCC010000030.1:0-17630 GCA_964497245.1 uncultured Gammaproteobacteria bacterium
GATATTTGTTGCTGGACCTGATTCAGAAGCCTTGGCAACATCTTGAGCCGGCTTATTTTTATCGGAGGTATAATATTCAGTCGCCAAACCAATTATAATCCCTGAAACTAGTCCTGTTAAAAGCGCCCAATAAACTCCAATCTGACCAATTGTATAATAAATTGCAGGGAAAGAAATAATTGCGGTTATTGCCGCAGCCGACCAAATTCCAATATTTAATATTGAATGGACCTTGTCTAATTTTATAGTCTTAACAATAAAGTTTCCCAAAATAGCTGAAACGATTCCAATAGCGGCTAAAAGCAAAGGCAATACAACAGCCTTGCTGCCAAAAGTGGCAACTCCGATTGCGCCCAAAGCCATGGCAGCGATTATAGAATCAACGTAACTTTCAAAAAGATCAGCTCCCATACCGGCGACATCTCCGACATTGTCTCCGACATTGTCAGCAATCGTTGCTGGATTTCTTGGATCATCTTCGGGAATCCCGGCTTCAACTTTACCAACCAAATCCGCGCCAACATCAGCAGCCTTGGTATAAATTCCGCCACCGACTCTGGCAAAAAGAGCAACAGAAGAAGCACCAAAACCGAAGCTGTAAATAATCTGAGGATCACGAAAAATAAAATAAAAAAAGCTTACCCCTAAAAGGCCCAGTCCAACCACTGAAAGACCCATAACGCTGCCTGAAGAAAAAGCCAAAATTAATCCTTTGTAAAGGCTGTTTTTAGCCGCCTCAGCTGTGCGGACATTTGCCAAAGTGGCAATCCTCATTCCAATATTACCTGCTGCAATTGAAAATAAAGCACCGGCAATAAAGCAGGATGCTTCTTTCCAACCCAAAAATGCAACAATCAGAACTGCAACAACGACAATAAAAATTCCTAAAATTTTATACTCTTTGTGTAAGAATGCCATTGCTCCAGAATGGATATGGTCGGATATTTCTTTGGCTTTTTGATCAACCACCTCCAGCTTTTTTATATTAAAAGCTAAAAAAGCAGCAAAGGCTAATCCCAAAAGCGCAACTATACCGGCCCAAATTTCAATTTGCTCCATAGAATTTTTTTAATTATTAATTATTCTTTAGATTTTTTGACAGATTTTTTCTTTTCTTTTTTTTCTTCCTTTACTTTTTCAACTGATTCTTTTTTTGCTGATTTCTTTTCCTGAGTTTCTTTTAGCTCTTTTTCTTTTTCTTCTGAATCATTATCTGACTCTTCTTTATTTATTTCAGAATCTGAATCTTCTTGATTTTCATCACCTTCCTCTATTTTACCAGCTTTTGAAGATATATCAATTTTCCAACCGGTGAGTTTGGCGGCCAGCCTGACATTTTGGCCGGCGCGTCCGATTGCTAAAGACAACTGATCTTCTGCAACCCTGGCTATGGCTTTTTTTAATTCCTGATTTATTTCAATATCCAAAATTTTTGCCGGACTCAGAGCATTACTTATATATTCAACCGGATCATCGCTGTATTTTACAATATCAACTTTTTCTCCCTTAAGCTCGGAAATTATTGTTTGTATTCTCGCCCCTCTCTGTCCGATACAGGAACCGATCGGATCAATATTTTTTTGATCTGTCCAAACAGCGATCTTTGATCTTGAACCGGCTTCCCTGGCAACTGATTTTATTTCAACTACACCACTTAAGATTTCCGGTATTTCCAACAAAAATAATTTTCTAATTATTTCAGGATGAGCACGAGAAACAATTACCTCCGGACCTTTTGTAGTGGTATTGGCTGAAACGATATAAAATTTAAAATGTGAACCTGGAACGTAATTTTCATTTTTGATCTGCTCTTCAGGAGGAAGTAAAGCGGTTAATCTTCCCAAATCAACCAAAACTAAACTTCCTTCCTTTCTTTGAATCGTTCCAACAATGACTTCCCCTTCCTGTTTTTTAAATTCCTCATAAAGGGTTTCTCTTTCCGTCTCCCTGAGCTTTTGAATAATAACTTGCTTGGCAGTTTGGGCCGCCATCCGACCAAAATCACCGGGAATCTCCAATTCGGTTTTAATTATGTCTCCAATTTTATAGCTTTTTTTTAATGCCTTTGCCTCATTAATTTGAATTTGGGTTTTTGGATTAAAACGCCTGACTTCTTCTTCGGGTTCAACGTTTTTGTCTTTGTCTTCTTCTTTTCTTACAGCCAGCTTTTCAGTTTTTTTAATTTCCTCTTTTTCTTCACCAGCCTCAATCTCTGCAATTTCTTCTTCCGGCATATCCTCAACAACTTCTTTAACGTCAAAAACTCTGGATTTTCCGGTTTCCAGATCAAATTCAACTTTGACATTTTGATTTTTTTCGCCAAAATCTTTACGATAAGCCGCTGCCAAAGCCGCTTCAATAGTTTCAATTACCGATAATAAAGGAATCCCTTTTTCATCACATATTTGTTTTACTGCTTCAGCAATTGATAATTTGTCCATATTTTTATAGTTAATAATTAATTGGCGCTATATTTATTTTACTTATTACTTATATAGACTTAATCTTTATTTCTACTTATTACTTTTTGACTTAATAAAAGTGGCCGCCAGTGGCGACCAGATACAGGATAATCAGAAGTATTTTAAGTATAAAGCAAATGCAAATTTTTGTCAAGGCAAAAAAATATTTTTCGTTCCCATAAAATAGATAGTCTTTCCTCTATAATTATAAATTTTTTAAAAAGTGAAAGAGGAATTAAGAAGGTACTTGTCCGCTTTTGGCGAGGAGCCAATAAAATATATTTATCCGAGTTTACTTCCGTTAGGTACATCTTTATCTGGTACGGCCAAAACCACAGACCCATCTTCTCTATAGAATCCTGAACACAAAAATTCCGAAACAAAAGGACCAATTTGCTTGGGAGGAAAATTAACTACTCCAATAATTTTTTTATTTAGCAATTCTTCTTTTGAATATAAATCAGTAATCCTCACACTTGATTTTTTTATGCCAATTTCTTGGCCAAAATCAACCTTAATTTTATAAGCAGAAATTTTTGCTTCTAAAAAATCTTGCACTTCAACTATAGTCCCTACGCGTAATTCCACCTTTTCAAAATCATTCCAAATTATTTGTTCCATAGTATTTAAAAAGATAATTTATTTACTTAATTATTTTTTAATAATTTATTATATTACCACCTCATTGTTTTTGATATATTTTTTGCTTATTACATAATAAACAAAAATAGCAATTATAAAAAATAATAAATCACTAATTAAATCTATACTTATTTCCTGTTGTGACCAAATCCACAATTTATATACGAAGGTAATAGCCACAAAATAAATAGTCGCGAGTTTTACTATTTTTTTATTATCTCTAATAATGTATGTTTTTTCTATATACCTCCCAGAATATATAATTCCCAACCAAATGCTAGGAATCCATAATATTGCCATGACGGTTTCCCACAATGCTGAATTTTCTTCGCCTAACAATAAAATTAGAGGAAGTCCTATGATTAGTCCAATAATAAATGGAATTGCAAATCCTGCTGTTGCCCAATGGGTTGCGGCGATATACCAATCTTTTGATTGTTTTTTCATAATTTTGTTTGTTTAATACTAATTAAATTATATTAGATTGAGTGTATTAATAAATAAGAGTAGGTTGCTAAATAATTCTAAAAAATAAGAAAAAAATTTCTAATTATTTCATATAACATTACCGGTCTATCCGGATAGATCGTATTATAAAAATTATTTAGGTAACCCTGAAAAGGTTGACGATAAATCAAGAAATTGCTGTCTATTACTAGGGTCTAGTTTTAATTTTTTTACTTCTACAACAAAATTTATAACTTCTGATTTCACATTATCATTAGATATAGTGTCTGGATAATTTGTGAAGAACCACATTCGATAACTCATTATATAAGGGGTTAGTTCAGAAGTTAAAATTTGATACATTGAGCAAGAATCAATAAGTAGAATTTCGGTATGCAGTGGCACAAATTTTAATATTTCTTCAGCATCTCGGTCAGCATGTTTTATAAAATTATCAGGTTTATTAATCGTATCTATGTATTTTTTACGGAATTCAGGTTTAACAAACCCTAAAACTTTATCCTTTGCCCACGAATTTTTGCCTCGCTTTTTAGAAAGATCCCTTAGTAATGTATGTGATGAAGCTGCTAAAGAATGGATTGCTACGATATCAGAATTACTTAAAAATAGTCTAATCGCAATTTCAAGTTGTCTTTTTGCGGCATCAAGTTTTGATAGATGAATAAATTCTTGTTTTGATCCCATTTGTATTAATAGTTTTTATTATTTCCAACAACTTCGTCTAGATGAAGTTAATAATTTTTTTATGATATAATTTAACAAAGTTCATTAAAAAATATTATTAATCTGAATGAGCGCGCTTAATAAAGCAATTAGCAGTCTTATCCTTGAAAAAGAACCAGGGCATCCCTTGCCCGTTCATTTAATACTTTTTTTAATGCATCCGAAAATCTTAAATCTCTGTCTCTAATTTCTTTTATCATTTGACTTCTAATCATCAACACGGCTTTTTCTTGATCAGTAACCAATAATCTTTTGAATTCTTCGTTATTTTCAAGTGCCGCCGCCGCAGCACTTATAATATTGTCCGGATCAATTTCAACAGTTTCACCATTTTGGTTTTCTGTTGTAATGAAATTTATTTGTTTATTTTCTAAAGATTCTCTCATAAGTTTGTTGATCAAAAATACTTTATTATTAGGGTTCTTTTTAAATTGGGGCTGACTTTTTGTATAAAATAAGCCGATATTAACTTATCAATGTATGAAATATAACCTAATTATATCCTATCAAATAATTAAGGAAAATACTATTTTTATAATCCTAAAATCAATATTCAACAAATATTTTCAAAAAAATCTATCCTTGCAGAATTATTTTCCTTTTCAATAATTATTCCTATAATATCAATTTGCCATTCAGGCCTGATATTATTTTGTTGAAGATATTTTATCATTATTTGAAATTTTTATTTCCCTACTCGTAAAATCCAAAATTTTAAAATTATTTTTTTGCAGATACTCATCCGTCACTTCATAAAGTACTGGAGAAAAATTGGTTGTAATTTTTTCGATTTTTTCTACTTTTCCATCAATTTTAGTTTCTCTGTAGATTTCATTATAGCGAAAATATTTTTTGCCTCTTTTAACGAAAAAATGATTTTTTTCAAAAATATGAAATTTCTGTGATATGGGGCGAGGAGATAGTATTTGACCTTTTAAATGATTATCTGTAAGCCATATTTTTAGTTGAAGCGGATATGCTGATATGTTTTTTACTTTTAGATCAATGAAGTTATATAAGATTGTCGCACCTCCGCCAAACGGCAAAGTTCTGCCAAAATCTGGAAAAACGTCCATTGAGTGACGATATCTTTCTACTGATTCAATCGGGGCATGCAAAAATATCCAATAAAGAAAATTAGATAATTGGCAAAGCCCGCCACCGATTCCTTCTATAACTTTTCCGTTTGACAGTAGCATCCCATCAACATACCCATTTTCACATTTTGGCCTGCCTATAATACTCCAAAGCGAAAAAACATGATTTGGTTGTATGACTACGCCATTTAATCGTTTAATAGCTTGTTTAAGATTGATGATCTTTTGTTCTTGTAGCTTTGGATTGCTATCTCCAAGCCTGCGTCTTAAAATTGATTGATGTCTGGCTATAATACAGCCGAAAAAATAATTTTTTCTTTCAAATTTAATCCTAAAATCGAAAAAATTTTGTATATCTCTTGTAATATAACGCAAAAAAATAATTGGCTTTTTTAGAAATGGGTATTTTCTGGAAAGAGCAATTCTTTTTGGATTTTCGTAATTGTATATACACTTAGCAATTACTTCTTCTATTTTCATCATAGTTTCTTAATTGTTAGAAAAGAAAAACATATACTTCAGCTAACATTCTCGGTTTAGACAAAGTTGCGATGTTTCTTGTGTGATACAATTCTACATAGCTTTAACCTAACTAATGTGGCACAAACAAATAAGCAATTACACCTAAAACATGCTATATAAAATTGTAATTTATTAATTTTATATTAATATACAATTATTTTTCACCTTTATATATAATTTTTAAATATCCAAATAAAGTTTGTTTGGTTGTTTTAAAAAAAATAATGTTAAGTATTAATGAAATTGGTAGACCAACAATCATCAATTTTATTATAGAATCGTCATTTCTAGGCAAAATTTGGGAAATTAGGGCTACTGGCAGGAAAACTGATATGATAAATTCAGTTGCCGAGTAAATAGCATCTAAATATTTATTAACTAATTTTATCGCAATAATAGAGGTAAAAATAAGTATGGTAAATGGGATAAAACTGTATTTGCTTTTTGGCCCAATTATCGGCCATGACATTAAATGAAAAATATAAATGAAAGTAGCAAACATTGCTCCAAAGCAGAAAATTATTATTATCCACGCTAGAATAAAAAAAAATATTTTTACGTCTTAATTCTTTTCCTTCTTTTTTTAAAGTTTCTATAAAAATTTTTAATTCATTTTTTATTGTATACATTTTTTTATATAGGATTAATAAAGTACAATTGCATACAACTCCGTCTAGATAAAATCAATGATTTTTTTTGTATAAAATAAGCCGATATTAACTTATCAATGTATGAAATATAACCTAATTATATCCTATCAAATAATTAAGGAAAATACTATTTTTATAATCCTAAAATCAATATTCAACAAATATTTTCAAAAAAATCTATCCTTGCAGAATTATTTTCCTTTTCAATAATTATTCCTATAATATCAATTTGCCATTCAGGCCTGATATTATTTTGTTGAAGATATTTTTGCGCAGACTCGGAAATCTTTTCAATCTTTTTTTCATCAACCGCTTCCTCGGGCCAGCCAAATGACTGACTGGTCCGGGTTTTAACCTCAATAAAATGAATGACTCGGTCTTTTTGGCAAATCAAATCAATTTCACCTTGGCGGGTATAAAAATTTCTAGCCAAAATTTTGTAGCCTTTTGCTTTTAGATACTTTGCGCCAATTTCTTCGCCAATTTTTCCAAGTTTTATTTTTTGATCAGACATGATGTTTGTATCTAATATCTTAAATCTTAAATGTAATATCTAATTTTAGATTTATAATAAAGGGTATTAACCGCGGAGCAAGCTCCGCCCACTTCTTCTGCAGTCCCGACGTAATGTCGGGACGGGGTATTAACCCTTTTTGGCTCCTCGGCTCGGAAACAATCCGCCAAAGGCGGATTGTTTCACTCGCTTTACGTCGCCAATAAACAAAAACGCGTCTTAACGCGCTATGTTGATTAGAAAATACTGTTTTTTAACTACGGAATATATTTTTCAAAATTCCGCTTTCGGTCAATTTCCTCCCTTATCTTCGGGGCTTCGGAAAATAAATATTTCAATCCAAAAAACAACCAAACTAAAAAAGAAGCAAGCCAAATAACAAGCCAAAATCTTGCCGCCAAAAGGACAGCGCCTTGCCAAGCGAAAAACAGATAAACAAAACCGATAATTCCCATTATTAAAAAAATATTTGCCAGACGGCGCAAACCTTTTATTTTTAACTTGTCTCTAATCTTTTTTTGCGCAATTTTGGAAGCAACTCCGGAAATCAAAAGCAAAGAAAAAATTACGGCCAAAATAATTATTGCGCGACTTTCCATCGGATTTGGCCTAACGCTTAAAAAGTGCCCTGGATTCAAAAAATATTTTAGGTAATTAATCATATTTGTTTATTTTTTAAATATTAATCCGTAATGATAATTTCCGGCCTTGAATTCCTCTACCAATTCTAGACTCAAACCTAAGGCTATTTTTTTTATTATTTCTTTTTTTACCCGAATTTCCAAAGGCGGTCCAAAAGAAAAGTTAGTATCTTTCCAATCAATTACTGCCAATTTTCCTCCTTTTTTCAAAAGCCTTAATGATTCTTTGATTATTTCTTTTTGTTTTTTGGATTGAAATAAAATATTAAACAGAAAAGCAAAATCTAAACTATTATCTTTTATTTTGGTTGCACCATAAACCTCCAAATTTGACCAAATTGGCTTGATATTATTTACTCCCCTTATTCTAGCGCTAGAAACAATATTTTTCAAGACCGACTTCAATATATCAACGGCATATACGTTCGTTTCTGAACCGACCAGACTGGCAGCCGGTATTATAAAATGACCTGATCCGCCACAACCCAAGTCAGCGATTCTTGACCCGGGCTTAATTTCAAGTTTATCAAAAATTTTATTTGGGTCAAGCAGTTCGTTTCCGCCTGAAAAAAGATTAGCGCTTTTCATATTAAAAATAATTACCTTATAATTATACAACAAACTGACTATTAATGAAATGATTTCATCGGCTTCCATGTTTTCCGATGCAAATCGCATAGTCCAAATCTATGTAACATTTGAAAATGGTAGCTCGTTCCATAACCTTTGTTCTGCCCGAAACAATATTGCGGATATTTGGCATCAAGTTCATCCATAATTGCGTCTCTAAAGACTTTAGCTACAATAGAAGCGGCGGCTATTGTCATTATTTTGTAATCCCCATTAATTATTGAAAGGGAGGGAATTTGCCGGTAATGCAAATTAACCGCATCAATAAGGATAAAATCAGGCTGCGGTAAAATTTTTCCCAAAGCCCTTTTCATTGCTTTTTCATTGGCCCGGCTGATTCCCAACTTGTCAATTTCGACATTTGATGAAGCACCGATTGACCAAGCTATCGCATTTTTTGTGATTTCATTATATATTCTTTGCCTTTCAGTCTTTCTTAAAAGCTTGGAATCTCTTATCCCCGAAATCCTTGTTTTGGGATTTAAAATTACAGCTGCAGCTAAAACCGGTCCGGCCCAAGAGCCTTTTCCAACTTCATCTATTCCTACAATATATTTAAATCCTTTTCTCCTTAATTGATTTTCATTTCTCAAATTGGGATAGTAGCCCATATCTTACTAATAAGTGATTAAGTTGTGGAAAAAACCTTAAAAACTTGTGGTCAAACAGTTGATAAGCCGTCAAAAATTAAAAATAGCAACAAAAGTAATTATTTTACTTATTTTTTTAGTTAAATAAGCCAAATTATCTTTATTGACAATGTTTCCAAAAAAAGTTAAATTTACTCGTGCAATTTCATAATCTTAAATATATGCCTAAAGAAATTAAAAAGCAGGCTCAAAAAGCACTGGAAACCGGCATAAAACTTCAAGATTACTACCGTAAAATTGCATCCGAAAGCGATAACCCGAAAGTCAAAGCCGTTGTTCATGACATGTTATTAATGGAAGAAATGAATGAAGTTTTACTCCGTTCACTGAACCAAACATTAGGCTCCTAGCCTGAAAATATTTCTTTTTCAAAAACCTTAAAAATTAAGACTGCTTTATTTTTTTTCAAAACCGGCGTAAGCCGGTTTTATTGGCGACGTAGAGTGAGTGTCCAGCACCTATTTTACGTATCAATGAATAAAAGAGCTAAATAATTTTTAAAAAATTAAATAGGTTTTTTTAATTTATATATGGTATTAGTAAAATAGGTGCTGGGCCGAGCCGAGCCTGCCTGCCGTTGCATGGCGTGAAAACCGGCAGGCAGGGAGCCAAAAAGGGTTAATACCCTTTATTTTTGGCAAACAATAAATATTGGCTTAGACCCGGAATGCTCGCTTAATCCGCTGCCGCTATATATTATTTTAAAACCTGCATTGCCTACTTGATTTATAACTTCTTTTTTTGAAGCGATATGAATATATTGTTTGTCTTTAAAATCTACACCTGAACTTTCTCTTTTAAAAAATCTATCGCCAAAATCAAGCTCATCAACTTTAAATTTAAGAGGCTTTAAAATATATAATCTAATCCATTGCCAAATCCAAAAAAACAAATACTTGCCGATTAATTTCCTTTGATGAAAAGTAAAAATAAATATTCCGCCTGGTTTCAAAACCTTATAGACTTCTTTCAAACTTTTTATCCTGTTTTCACTTCCCGGTATTTGAGCCCAGCCCTGATTGGAAAATAAAGCATTATCAAAACTTTCGTTTAAAAAATCCAATTCTACGGCATCGCCAATTAAATAATTAATATTCATTTTTTTCTCCTCGGCTATTTTTTTAGCGTTTTCAATCATCTTGGGCGTAATATCTATGCCAATGATTGAATAACCTTTTTTAGATAAAGCAATCGTTGTTCTTCCGGTTCCACAGCCAATATCCAATATACTGCTGTTTTTTGCAAAATATTTATCAATTAATTTCTCTTCACTTTTCCAAAGGCCACTTTCCGCTTTTTTAATATAAAAAATTTGAGTGTTTTTACTTGAAAATTCATCAATCACTAATTTTTTAATTTCTTTGTTTTTTTTCATACTTTTTAATTTAACCTAAACTCCGCCTGATTTTACCAGATTCAATTATCTCTCTTGTAATCGGCTTTTTGCTTTGCCAGAGATAAAATGCAGTTGAAGACAAGTTGCGATGAATAAAATCAGAATTTTTCTTGGGACCAAGTTTAATTTTTAAATTTTTTTCAATAAACTCCACATCCGTGCAAATGTCCCTCCAAGATTTATCTTTTTTAGCCAGACGATCCAGATTTTCCTTATTTAAAAATCTGCCGGCAAAAATAATATCTTTTTTAAAGTTTAGATAATATTTATCAAGCTTAATTTTGTTTTTTACAATATAATCCAATGCCCTGCCTGTCCCAACAAGTTCCGGCGGAATTCCCAAAGAATACAATACCGCCGTAAATGGAATTGCGCGCGGCAGCTTTTTCTTGCCTATGCCGCGCGAATAGCCGAAAAGTCCGACATGAAGTTTTCTTTCCCTTCTTGCCGGAACTTGAGTTGAAAGAAAATTAATCTCATCAGCAATCGCTTCTATTGTTTTTTTATAAAATGGTGCAGAAATCTTGCAAATTTTTGCCATTTCTTTTATTTCTTGGCTGTTATAAATAATTGGCTTAGTTTTTTGCAACTTTAAATTAAGGGTTTTTATCGCTTTTTTTACTTTTGGCAAAGGAAAATCATAACGAAAAGCCGATTGAATATAAACTGTTTTTACCCCCGAATATTCATTAAGAAAATCGGAAATCCTTTCTGGATTCAAACTTCCCCTAAAAGGCAAGGTGCCTACACCAATTGCCGGAAATATTTTTATTTTATTTTCTTTGCCAAAAAGATAATATTCTGAAAGAGCAATCTTTCCACCAACAACTGCTGAAACAAGCCCTGAATTCAAAGCCGGATCACTTCTGGCTATGTGAAGCCTCAAATATTCGGGCTTCTTTTTATATTCTTTCAAATGAGCTTTCAAATATTTATCCAAAAGCTTTCTGCAAGAAATAAATCCTTCAACATTTTCAATTAACGGCAGAACATTAAGATAATTAAATTTGCAGTCATCTTTAAAAAGGCGACATTTGAATTTTGCCAGGCGAGAAAAAGTTTTCTGGATATGAATAATATTGCTTGCCCGGCTTGTCATTGGCAAAATTACCTCAAAAAGCGGCGGCGTATAAAATTTTAAATCACGGGCAAAAGTCTCAGCGGTTAAAATTCCCATCATTGAACGGACAAGACTATAGCCTTTCTCATGCCAAATATTTGGGATACGGAAAGTTAAAAATTTATCCCTACCTAGCTGGTGTTTTTTAAAATATTCATTATAATTGTTAAACAATCTATCAACAACCGCTTCATCAACGTATTTTCCCTCCCAATCCCACATAAATTCCTGGCAATCCAAATCATTAAAAGCCGAATAAAGCTCTTCGGTTTCTTCCCGAGTAGAAACAAAACCGTCTCCGTCTTTTTCCCAATACGGAGCATTTGCATTATCAGGATGTTGAGTGGCCATTGTCGCCGGAATTTTACGATTCATATTAAAACATTTAAATTATTAATTAATTTATATCATAATTTTAATTTTTTGTCAGTTTAAAAAAACCGAGCCAGTCAAGCCAGCTCGGATGAAATTTTATTCAAACCAGGGTATTGCCAATGAAGACATTTTTGCCTCATCCGGCTCTATTGGCCTTTCTGTCCAGTCAAAAGACCGGGAATATAGCAAAACATCGTTAGGCAAATAATCCTGGCTCATTGGCAAATTTCCAACACATTCAATTTCTCCTTCCGGCTGATTTGGTTCGGCGCAAAGCGGGCCTTGCCAATCCGCGGGAAAAATTGCCGCCAAAAAACCGGCCGAATATGGATCGTTTACCAAATTATGGACGCTTTCAACGGCAATAATGCCGTTTGAATCAACTAGCCCGGAAATTGGGCCTCTCATTTTTTCATAAAAGCGCCAATGCTTGTAAGGTGCTTGGGCGACATTGCAAAGATTCCAAAAAACGAATATTTTACTGCCATCCTCTTCTGGATCGTAATTTTCAATTTTGCAAAACACCCAACCTTCTTCATCGCCATATTGAGGCAATGAATTTATGACATTTACCTCCACACCAGACACTGTCAGACAAAAAAACATAATCGCTAAAAACACCGTCTTCATACTTAGCTCTCCTTGCAGTTTGCGCCTCTTTAAAAAGGCAAACCATCGGTTTAACCACCGAGGCACAAGCAGGATTGCTAAAAAATGCCCGGTGGATATATTTTTTTATCATAAATTATAATTTTTGTCAATTAAAAAATGCAAAAGGCACTTTTATTTTTTCAAAAAAATCCGGCCTATTAAATTAAGCCGGAACTGTCTATTCAATTTTTTTTAGTCCGATTCCGCCGGACTATTGGCATTCAACCAAAATGACATGCTTATAATCAGCCATGAAACACAAGGAAACAAGGCTGAATCCCTTAAAATATTCTCCGGAGCTCCCATTAAAATCATAGAAACCAGCATTAGTATAAACAAAATCAAATTTTGAGGATAGCCGGACCATGCAGATATTCCAATTTTGTTGAGTGGTTTTAGCCATTTCAACCAAAAAGAAAATTTTTCCGGATCGGCTCCGTTGGATTTTACCAGACTTGACATAAGCATTGAAATGCTTGTAAACATCAATGTCAAATAAAAAATAAACCACGGTTCTTTAAACATAATGAGTCTCCTTAAGTTGTAAAAGGTTCATTTCAATCAACCAGCTTCAGTTAATTGTCAAGATAATAATATTAACAATTATTTTAAATCTGTCAAGAGTAAATTACCAACAGTCAGCCGTTATACTGTATCAAAATTTGAATTTTTTCTTGGTTATGTGGATTAAAATTTATTATTTCCTTTTTTTAGCAACAAAATTTTATTGATTGGCTAATTCTCTCTAGAAAGGTAGCTTTTTAGGCCTTTTTCAAAAACAGCCATGGCCTCTTTTAGGGCTGCCGTATTCAAAACATAGGCAATGCGGATTTCATCTTTGGCCAAACCTTTGGTAATGTAAAATTCCGCCGCCGGAGTGACCAATACGGTTTTGCCGTTGAAGCTGAATTTTTCCAGCATAAATTTAATAAAATCTTCAGCATCTTTTACCGGCAACTTTGCCATTATATAAAAAGCGCCTTTTGGTTTTTTACATTCAACTCCGGGTATTTTGCTTAAAGCATTATAGACAATTTCACAACGCTTTTTATATTCAGCAGTTAGTTTTTTTGTATATGAAATTGGATTTTTCAAAATCTCAATTAGGCCGTATTGCTCAAGCGTCGGAACAGAAAGTCTAATCATGGCAAGTTTTAAAATAGACCAAGAAATATCCTTATTCGTGCTTACAATACAACCAACTCTTGCCCCGGGCATTGAAAATCTTTTTGAGGCCGAATCCAAAACAATCAGCCTGTCTTTTGCTTTTCTAAAATTAAGCAGACTTTGAGGCTTTCCTTCAAAAATTATTTCCCGATAAGTTTCATCGGAAATTATAAAAAGGTTATGTTTCATTGCAATATTTATAACCAATTCAATTTCTTTTTTTGACAAAACCGTTCCCGTAGGATTATTGGGGTTAATAATCAAAATTGCTTTGGTTTTTTTGGTAATTTTTTTTTCAATCTCTTTTTGGAGAGGCAAGGCAAAATTATCCTCAACTTTTAAAGTTACCGGAACAAGCTTTATTCCTGCCATTTGAGCAAAGCCTTTATAACTGGTATAAAGCGGTTCAAAAACCAAAATTTCATCTCTAAAATCAGCAACCGCTATAAGTGATAGAAGCATCGCTTCGGCACAACCGACTGTCGGAGTAATATTTTCTGGTTTGAGTTTGATTCCAAATTTAGAATAATAACTAACCCAAGCATCAACGTGCTTAGCTATTCCCGGCGAAGGCGCATAGCCGATATTCGGTTTTTTGTACTTTTTTATTTCAGAAATAAAAGATGCCGGCGGTTTAATATCGGGATCACCGACATTTAATTTATAAACTTCAGTTCCTTTTTTTTCCGCCTGCTTGACTAGCGGAAAAAATTTTCTAATCGGTGAAGCTGTTAATTTTTGAGTCCTAATGGATACATTTGGCATAGTTTGTTGATTAAAAAGTAAAAAAATTAAGGCAAAACTACTAATTAAATTTATTACTTTTTTATAATTTATAAGTCTTACCATTATACCTAATTTTAACAATAAAAAAAAGGAACAGAATTATATCTGCCCCGCAAAAATTCCTGTTTTTTGTCAGACTCTCATCCGACAAGAAGGTGAGCCGCAATTAGCAAAATAATTTGAGGGATTCCCGCAATCAAGCCTCGGTTTTGTTCCTTTTATGCCTTTAAAAACAAAAGGCACATTACCCTCATTAAAGCAGGCTGATTCGCAGGCACATATACTACGGCTAATTGAAACATCAGTATGAAGCGATAAGGCGATAATTTCGGGTGTGAGAAGAGGAAGTCTTCCTTTTCCAGTTATCAGCCTTGCTTGATCTTTGGGAGAAATTGGTTCATCTGAAAAATTACTGCCGTCTTCAACATCAATAACCCACCAGGCATATATCCCCTCAAAACAACCGGTATTTTCTTGAATAGAATTTTGATCAACAAAATTTTTTCCGCCAGCAATGGTCATTTGATCATTAATATCCAAAAAATCGATATTGACTGCCGGAACCAGCGGAATGTGTCCGATGCAAATTGGAGTGTCTTCAATTTTAGAAATTGCATGATTTCTTTTGTAGCCCAAACAAGAAATTATCCTAATAATCAAATTCTTAAAATATTTATCCGCCTTAAAATCACCCATTACTGAAAGTCTATTGTAAAGAGTTACAAATTGAATTTTTGTCATCTCTTCCAGCTCATGGGCGCTATAAGCTATTTTTTTTCGGGTTGTCATACTTTTTTTCCTTTTCAATGAACAATGCCACTGCTTTCCGTGGCCGAAAGTAACTGCTATTAAAACCAATTATTAACCAGCCAATATAAAATTATAATCTATTCATATTTTTGTCAAATTATGTACTGTTGCAGAATTAGGCACTAGATACTAGATTTTTTCGTCATCTCGACTAACGACTCTGATATATTCAAATGAGGAATTAAAACGTCGCCAATAAAAAAAGGACGGGTCAGAAATCGTCCTCATTTTTTAGAAAACGCTCTGACCCGCCGGTACTTCCTTGGCCTTGTGTGGCCAGCTGCCTTACGCTTTTTTAGGCTAGCTGGCCGCCCGGGTGCTGTGGCCGTCGTTCGCGTGGTCGCTGTGATTCGAATTCTTGTAATTAATGGCGGCTTTTCCCGCCGGTTTGCCACGTGCTGTGGCCGTCGTCATTTCATTCATCTTCCTAGGCATTTTGCCCATTGTTGGTTTTGAAACCGCTGAAAAAGAATGATTCTATTTCATTGGCTTCAGTTAATCTATAAACTAGCACCTATACTCAAATTTGTCAATAGTTTATAACGTAATCTTAACAAGATGGAACAAGGACTTTTGATTTTTCAGCTTTGTTGAGTGTATAAATATGACTAAAGATTTATAATATTCGTAGATTCGCATTCATTAATTTGGTATAAAAAAATACCTAGTACATACTAAGTGTGGTTTAAAAAACCGTTCAACAAAATCAACCAAAACCGATAATAAATCTTTGTGGAGTTTTAAGCAAGTCCTTGAATGAAAAGTATCAACTCTAAAGTGAGCTCTGGACTCACAAACAAAGATGTTCACTTGCGCTTGTGTATGGAACTTTTTTTAAAGCGAGATAACTATATTATCTAACTTATCTTGCCTACTTTTTTCTCTCCCAGTCAGGCAATATTTTTGCGCCTTTTTGAAGACAAATGTATTTATAAGCCTGCAATGCGGCTTTGGCGCCTTCACCGGCAGAAATTACTATCTGCTTATACGAACAGTCCGTAACATCGCCGCAGGCAAAAATGCCTTTCTGGCTGGTATTAGTATCTTTGTCGGTAATTATCTCTCCTTTTTGGTTAAGCTTAACTATATTCTTTACCAATTCAGTCTTGGGCGCATATCCTATCTCAACAAAAATCCCGCCGACTTCTATCTCCTTTAGCCTATTATGTCCATTGTCTTTAATAATTATTGAACGGACAAATTGGTCGCCTTTTATTTCTTTAATCTCCGAACTTAAAACCATTTCAATTTTTGGATTTTTTTCCAGTTTTTTAATAACTATTTCCTCACCGCGGAACTGATCGCGGCGATGAATTAAATAAACTTTTTCTGCCAACTTCGCTAAGTACTCGGCAGCATCTAAAGCGGAATTTCCGCCACCAATCACTGCTACTGTTTTTCCCCTATAAAGAGGCCCGTCGCAAGTTGCACAATAAGAAACGCCTCTACCTTTATACTCCTGCTCGCCGGAAACATTCAAATCGCAATGTTGCAATCCAAAAGCTAAAACCAAGGATCTGCCGAAAAAATTATTTTCCATTGTTTTAACCAAAAATAAATTCTCTATTTTTTCAATTTTAGAAACTTCTCCGTACCTAATTTCAGCACCAAATTTTTGAGCCTGCTCGGCAAATTTTTTCATTAAACTAAACCCATCAATCAATTCAACCCCTGGGTAATTTTCAACATCATAAGTAATTGAAGCCTGCCCACCCAAATCCTTGACCAAAACCAAAGTTTTTAAAGCACGTCGGGAAGCATAAAGACCGGCCGTAAGACCAGCCGGCCCTCCTCCTATTATTATAATGTCATAAATATCTTGATCCATTAGCCCAAAAATTTATTTATTTTAGCTGATAAGGTACTCTTGTCCTGAACTCCCATCATCTGATCAACCGGCCGGCCGTCTTTAAATATCATTATTGTTGGGATGCTCATAATTTGGAATTTTGATGCTGATTGTGGAGCTTCATCAACATTCAACTTGCTAATTTTAACTGCTTTTCCTTCAAATTCTTTGGCCAATTCTTCTATTATCGGCGACTGCATTTTGCAAGGTCCGCACCAAGGGGCCCAAAAGTCAACCAATACTGGTACTTTTGACTTTAAAACTTCTTCATTAAAATTTTGGTCGTTTAAATTTAATTCTGCCATACGTATTTTATTTTTATGAATTAAGCGCAAAAAAATAAGCACCCTGCTTAATTAATTTTATTAATCATAGAATAAAATAATTATAACTCTTATCAAAACACTTGTCCAGACTCCAGATAAGGGTATAATAAAGTAAATGGAACAAGGTATAATGAAATTATAGCTAAATCAT
>CAZCCC010000031.1:0-14736 GCA_964497245.1 uncultured Gammaproteobacteria bacterium
TATTCCCAACAACTTCAATATTTCCGGCAAAGGTGGAAGTGGCAGTGCCTGAAACAATTAAGTCGCCTCCAACTTTGGCACCTCCTAAAACTTCCAGCCTAACATCAGAAGTTGTGGCTGATCCGCCAATTACAATGGCATAATCACCTAATAGATCCGGATAGGCAATTAAGCTGTTTGTGGTTGTTGCCCAAAAAGATCCGACGGTACCACCTCCTCCTGAAGGCCATGTGTTTCTAAAAATTCCGCCAAGAGTAATCCCTCCGCCAAGCACAAGGTTGTTTTGAACATTAAGGTTTCCGGAAGAAAAATTGGCATTTGCCGGAGCGTTTCCAATTGTTAAATAACCGGTGGTTGTGGCATTGCCGAAAACTCGCAGATTTTTCGCAAGCCATAAAGACCCGCCGATTTCCGCGTTATTGCTTACATACAAATCACCACCGGTTTTTTCAAGATAATTTACATCATTTCCGGTTCCCGGTCCGATATAAAGAAAATCAGTCGTTGTCGCCCTTAATGATTTTATTCCACCATCAAAAAGGTTTAGAGTTCTATCAGAGTCTAAGGCTATTAAATAATTGGCAATAGCCGCAGTATTCGTTGCATGAAAACCATTAACCGCATCGGCGTTAAAAGCATAAGCTGAAGCAGTGATTCTTTTTCTCGGAGTCATTTCCGAGTCAGCTCCTACGGTTACGCCCAAATACAATGAACTGCTGTTCCAGTTTATGGTTGAGGTGGCCAGACTGTTTTGGCCGGTATCGCCAAGAACAGCAGAAAATACTCCGTTTATTGTGCTAACTGAAATACTGCCATAGGTAGAAGTATCACAAGAACCAACAGCCGTCCAAAGGCAATTTCCGCCTGAAGCTGAATCATAGATAACGAATTTAATGTCATAACTTCCGTTTGGAACTGCAACCCCGCTTGAATCGCTGAGCTTGCCTTGGTAGTTAAGCTGTTTGTTGATGCCTGTCTGGGAACTGGCATCTTCTTGATCAATGCCAAACCAAATAAAACCTGCCGCTAGAATTATTAGCCCCAAATGCAATATTTTTTTATTCAGTTTTATCCGGATGTCTGGCATGAAATTAATTTTGAAAATTATTTATATCAGCACTGAAAAATATTTTGATTTTCTGGCGGATAAAAAATTTCAGTCTGCTGTTAAAGTAAAAATATTTTTCAGCCCAAACCATAATTAGACAAATTAAAAAACTCAAAAAGTTTAAGCCTGAGCTGAAATTCTCGGACCCATCCGAGCCGCTGATTGAGCAAAGGTTTGTCTTTCTGAGTTGTTTTGATTTTGAAAATGCTTTTCGTGCCCAGCCTGAAAGTAATTGGTTTGTTGAACCAAGTGAACTATTTCTTCCACTTGCTTTTTTGAATAGCAACGCCAGCCCCGATTGTCGCGCTTGGCTTTGGGAATTAATCCTTCTTCTTCCCAGCGAATCAATGTGGTTTTGTTGCGATCTATTTTGTCTAGTATGTCTTGAAGGCGATAATATCCTGCTATCATATTTTTTATTTTTATTTTTATTATTTTTGACCTTTAAAATATTTAAACCTCTAACAAAAAAACGTTCAGACAAAAAGCAAAACGTTTCAGTTTCCAAAACATTAAATTTTTCCGTTTCTTTGGATTTTAAAAAATTGATTAACTTAGGCGAAGATAACGGATTTTTTTGTTTTTGCTTTTTGTTTATGCGGCTAAGATTAGCCAATTTAATTACTTTTTTTAATTTTTGACAATTGAAATATTTTAATATACCACCATACCAGTATACTCCTATACTAATATTAGCATATTTTAGGAATAAAGTCAATATTTTTACATTAATTTTCATTTTTTTCTTTTTTTGGCTTTTTAATTTGTTTAGAGTAGATAAATTCTATTAAATCTTTTTCAAAAATCCGATATGTCCTTTTACCAATAAGGCTTACCGGCAATTCACTGGAATCAATCCAACGATAAATAGTCTTGAGTGAAACCCCAAGACGTTTAGCTACTTGTTCCATTGTCAGCAAATCATAGCTAGACATGGATTTTTTTACGCCAATTCATTATTGAATTTTGGCAATTAATTATACCTAAATTGTATGTTAATTGTCCAGTTTAGTCAAGTGGATATCTTTAATGTCTATAAATTTATTTTATTAATCCTTTGAGTATATGAATATATATTTATGTCCTTTTATGTTCTATTATAAAATTGAAAAAAGGCTTAATAAAGCCTATTTAAAAAAATCCCAAAATAGTTTATTTGGGATTTGATGACGAAATTGCCTAATTAATGCTTTTTTCTGCAAGCATGACAAATTTTTTCTCCATTGTAATGGTTCAAAAATGTACCACAGATACAGCATCTTTTCCTTCTATTCTCCGGAAAAGCTAAAGGAACTTTAGGGCTCATTAATTCAGCTAAACTGCGTACACCAATTACTAGAGGCTTTAAATCTTCCTCTGCTACAATTACTCCGACTCCTGATGCTGATTTTTTCATGCTAAACTCCTTCTTTCTTTTTTGTTGGATATTTCTATTGTAGCTTTAAAATTTATTTTGTCAATTGGTCGTATTATTTTTGTTCAATTAATTGGCTTGATTTTTTGAATTTTTAATGATAAGTTAATCTAGGTTAATTGTTAATTTTTGACTATTTTGCTGTTTGACAATAAAAAAAGGAGAAAAACATGTTAACTAACGCGCAAAAAAGACGAGCCAGAAAAAAACATCGTCAAATACCGGCAGATTCAGACAAAAGAATACCTAAAAAAATCGTTAAACCGCGCAAAAATAATGGCAACACAAAACCTTTAGCCGAAGTTTCTACTGTTTTTAAACAAAAATTTTTGCCTAATATTCCAATAGTTAAGGATGCTCAACAAATTTCAAGTCTTAGAGTGGGGACAATAATTTATATTGATCCCAATTTGGTAGTTCCGGATCCTGATCAGCCCCGAAAAGATTTTGAACAAGAAAATCTTAACCGACTAGCTGATTCCATTGCTACTGACGGACAAGAAGAACCAGCCCACGTTTATATTAATTTTTCTTTCGGCAAAAATCCTATTTTCTGCTTGATAAACGGCGAAAGGCGCCATAAAGCGTGTTTGATGAGAAAAATAATGCTCTATGCATTGATAGTGGATATGCCTTGTTCACCAGCCGTAACCCTAAGAAAGCAGTTATCATCTAATGTTAACCGCGAGCCTTTAACAGAGCTGGAAGAAGCATTCGCTATAAAAAGGTTAAAAAAAGCTGATCCTAGTATACTAATGGAAGCTTTGGTAAGAATCACTGGCTTAAGCCAACCTACTGTTTATAGTCGCTTAAAATTGCTTACTCTTCATCCCGAAGTCCAAAAAATGATGAAAAAATCCATTCCGGAAAAACAACGTTTAGGAGTAGGCGTAGCACTGGAAATAGCCAAATTACCTCATGGTGAGCAAGTTGATGTGGCTAAAAATATTGCAAGAATGCCCATAAAACGGGCAAGACGGCATGTTAGAGAAATCTTAGGAAGTGATGATGACCAGAAACAAACAGATTTAACATTTCGTCACCGGAAGCCATCTGATGACTACAGGGTTCTTAAAGCCTTTTTGGAACGAACCGCTGATGACGCCCATGCTTTTTGTGATCTTGGACAAAATTTAATTTATGGAATATTTACCAATCGCCAGCCTTCTGACATTAATTTGATTTTGGCTAAAATACAACGAACAATCAATAATTTAGTTCTTCTTGAAAAAATGCTTAAAGCTGTAAAACAGCATAAGTAAAATGAATTGTTCTTTTTTGTAAAAACTAAACTATAAAAATACAGCAGTGGTCGTCAAAAATTGATGATCATTTTTTTATTGGTTTATTTTAAAAAAAACCGCGAGGTTAAGCTCACAGTTAAAGTTAAAATGACAAAAGGGCCATAATTTCTTTATAAAGAACTTCAGGAACTGTCCTGATTTTTCCTATTCCGGCTTCGTCAACAGTTTCAGAGAGCTGGATTATTCCCGGCGGGTTGCCCCAAGTCACCAATTGACCAGATGCATCTTGTTCAATAAGCTCAAATATTTTAGTGCCTATGCGCAAACACATCATTGTATCGGCGGCAGACGGAGCGCCCTTGCGGCAAAGATGTCCAATAACATTGTGCCGTGCTTGAAGTCCTGAGCGGAGCTTGATTTGTTCGGCAATTACTTCGGCCCAACCTTTGGAGCGCTCGGCAATACTGATATTGCCAAATGCATCTTTTGTGCCCGATCCAAGATTGTCGGCTAATTCCGGCATATTTAAGTTTTCTGCCGCTGCAATCATACAATAGCCATAACGTTTGTGTATGGCAATTGTGCGGGTAATAATTTCATCAATAGACAGCGGAAATTCCGGAATAAGAATAAGGTGAGCTCCGCCCGACATACCTCCATATAGGGTCAAAAAGCCGCTGTCGCGTCCCATTATTTCAAAAACGCCAACATAACGGGTTGATTTAAAATCATCGTGCATTTCTCTGAGCAAATTGGCAACAGTATTGGCTGCTGTATCAAACCCATAACACTGATCAGTACCCCAAAGGTCATTGTCAATTGTTTTGGGTCCGCAAATTATCTTAATACCGTAGTTTTTACTGAGATATGCGGCAACAGTCGTAGTGTCATTTCCGCCCAGTGCTACAACAAGATCAATATCTAGGCTTTTAATAAATTCAGCCGCCAAACCGGTTAAATCTTTATTTTTTCCATCAACCTTTACTTTGCGCAAATTGGTTCGGCTGGTGTATAAAATCGTGCCTCCGCGCAGATATATCCGATCAATTTCTTTAAGAGTAAGCTGTTGAATGTTGCCCTCAATTAAGCCTTTCCAGCCGTCTAAACAGCCGATAACCTCGTGTCTATTATCAAGGAGTCTTTTTGCTACGGCATAAATTACCGCATTATGTCCGGGTGCCGGTCCGCCGCCGGTTAAAATCAGTACTCGTTTTTTTGCCATTTTTCAAATCCTTTTTTTGCTTGAATGTCGTGAAAAGAACATTTTTTTCGTACCTATTTTGGCTAGTAATTTATTTTAGCTTTGGTTAATTATATTGTCAAGTTTGTTTCACGTGGAACAATTGATATATTTTTTTATTAATGTTAATGTATAGCCACTGTTATTTAATGTTCACAGTAAAAACAATGAAAGGATTTAGTAATGGGAAAAGATACGTTATTGGCAGTATTGATTAGTCTTCTTTTAATGTTAGGAGGGTGCTTAAAAGATGGATGTCTTCCATTTCCCACTTTTGTTTCACCGGAAATTGGATTTTATTCAGGAGAAAACTTGAGATTTCAAGTTATTCAATCTGATCGCAGTAATGCGAAATTAATCATTTTCTCAATTGATCATTACCGCTATGATAATATTCTGGTAATAGGAGGCTCATTTTATCGCCGTTGGGGAGAAAATGGAGGAACCCATTGTCCAACCGATGCATATATAATCAGAGGAAAGTTTACTTCTCCAAATACTGCGGAGGGTTGGATAAGGTATGGTTATAACTGTAAATTTGGGGAAAAAAGGCAATTTAAAGTAAAACTGGAAGGTTTTGACGATTAAACCGAGGGGTTGTAAATTGTAGTAATACAAACAACCCTTTTTTATTAATAAAAAATAAAATTAAACTAAAAAAACACTTTTACAATAAAGTGAATTGGTGGACCCTAAGGGACTTGAACCCTTGACCTCTTCCATGCCATGGAAGCGCTCTAGCCAACTGAGCTAAGGGCCCTTGATTGAGTTTTTGAGCCTCACTGAAATTAAAAAAACTTATTTTTTATTGATTAGTAAATCTGACTTTAGGTTCACTAAAAATTTAATGCTATTTTAATAATTTAAAGTATATAAATAATATTATTATTTGTCAAAAAAAAATGGGGAAACCTAAAGATTTACAGATGAAAGTGTGAATGTTGTGTGCCTGTGAAGAGCTTTAGGTTTCCCGGGCGGAAAGAAGGAAAACTTAGGGGATTTATTTCCGTATTTTTTATTTCGTATAAAAGAACCAATATTAATTATATGCTTTTTTTACAGTTTGTCAATAGTATTAATGTTAAAATCAAATAATTAATATATTACTTATTTTTTTTGCGACACATTTTTTTTAATTAAATAAGCCATATTTTGTTAATTTAGATTTTGAGAGAAAAAAATATGTGTAAATTTTATGTTTTTTTACTTACTTTTTGACAAATTAGTAATTTAAAATACTTTTTTTTTAAAATTATTTAAAATTTATTTATTTTTAGCCAAAAATAAGTGTCGTAAAATTTTATAAATTGAGGAGTAATTTAAAACCGTAAAAGCTTGTTGTCAGAAAAATTATAATGTCTAGTGTCTGAAATAATAGGCGCACTCACTGTTTCTAACTTAAAAATTAAATATGGTGGACCCGAGGAGGCTCGAACTCCTTACCTCTACTATGCGAAAGTAGCGCTCTACCAGCTGAGCTACGGGCCCTTTTAGCAATAAAAGGTATTAACTCGTTTTTTATTTCAATTTTGGCTTGATTATTATTGAGAAATTAAATTTTTAGTAGATTTAACCCCGTCATATGCCCTCACCTGGAATCGAACCAGGATCTAAGGCTTAGGAGTCCCTTGTTCTATCCGTTGAACTATGAGGGCATATGACGGGGTTAAAGTCCCTTATTTGCCTCGCTCCAATTCTATTAATTTACATTTGATTAAAATATAATTGATTCTCGGGCACTAAGGTGTATATTATATTACGTTTTTTTGGAATTGTGGTGGGGTTCTATCAATTGAACCATAAATTTATATATCAGGTTGAAAATTGCCTATTAAACCTTTAAAATTTCAAATAATAATAACATTGTCATCTTAATTTTTCTATTGTTATTAATTAGTGAAAAATTTAGGTAATGGAAGCAACGATTATAATAATACTGGTAAAAATGATTTTTGTAAATATTTGCTTTCTATAGAAAGTTATTAACATTATATCTACATGTTATCTTCTTGATCTTATATGTTAGATAAACTATGCTGAATAAACATATTAATCCGCAACCTTGTCTTACCTGTCGCCTTCGGACGATAGGTAGGCCAAGTGGGCGGATTTTGGCTAGTGGCTTGATTTTTTATTGTATATTTTTAGTTTTAGTTATATAATTTAGTCAATAATTAGCTAATAAAAAAATAAATTTCAATAATTGAATATAATGTTGACAATACCAAAACAATTCAATGAAACGGCTGAGCGTTTTCCAAATCGTCCAGCTTTAAAATTCAAATACCACGGAACTTATATTAGTGTTTCTTTTTCTGAATTACGAAAGCGGGTAGAAAATATGGCAAAAGGTTTTTTAGAGTTAGGTATTAATCCTTCAGATAGAGTGGCCATACTTTCGGAGAATCGGACTGAATGGGTAAGAACAGATTTGGCGACTTTAACAATAGGTGCAATAAGTGTTCCTGTTCACACCACTTTATCTTCAAAAATTATTTCCCATGTCTTGAAAGATTCGGGGGCTAAAGCGGTTTTAGTTTCTAATCAGGATCAATTCAATAAGCTTATGCTTGTCATTAATGATTTACCAGATCTTGAGTCAATTATTTATATAAATTTAGATAATCCTGAATCCAACAATTTACAAAAAAAACTTATCAATCTTAAAGATGTAATGAAATTAGGTAGAGATTCAGAAAAAGATTTGCCTCAAGGACCTAATTTAGACGATACTGCCAGCATAATTTATACGTCAGGCACAACTGCAATGCCCAAAGGAGTGATGCTTACTCATAGAAATTTTATATTTAATGCTGAGGCTTCTTTGGCTGCGGTTTCTGTAAGCGAAAAAGATTCCTTCCTTTCCTTTTTGCCGTTATCCCATGTTCTTGAAAGGACTATCGGCTATTATGCTCCGCTGGTTTGCCGAGGATGTTGTATTGCCTATGCTGAAAGTGTTAAAACTTTAAAGCAGAATTTAAAGGAAGTAAAACCGACTATTTTAGTTTCCGTTCCGCGTATTTTTGAGAGAATTTATTCAGGGATTTGGGATAAAGTAAAAACTAAAGGGGGATTAAGTTATAAAATTTTTATCTGGGCGATGAAACAGCAGCCAAAAACTTTTTATTTTCGCTTGGCTGATTTTTTGGTTTTTAAGAAAATCAGGGCAAATCTTGGCGGTAATTTTCGCTTTACGATTTCCGGTGGTGCGACTTTGAATCCAAAACTGGCCAAATTTTTTTCCCACATAAGTATTACGATTCTTGAAGGTTATGGTTTGACTGAAACTTCTCCGGTCGTCTCAGCTAATCGTTTGGAAAATATAAAGTTTGGTACCGTCGGGCAAGTTCTTGATGGAGTAAAAATTAAAATAGCGCCTGACAAAGAAATTTTGGTTTCCGGACCAAATTTAATGAAAGGCTATTACAAAAATGATGGTCTAACCAAAGAAGTAATTGATTCTGAAGGTTGGTTTCATACGGGAGATTTGGGATTTTTGACCCAGGATGGATTCTTAATAATAATTGGAAGAAAAAAAGAAATGATTTCCCTTTCAAATGGAAAAATTGTCTGGCCTGAGCAGATAGAACTAAGACTAAATGGAGACTCTTTTATAAGCCAATCTTTTGTTTATGGCAACAATAGAAATTATGTTTGTGCCCTTGTTATTCCTGATTGGGCGGCAGTTGGTAGAAAGCTTTTTGAACTTGGCCTTGAGGGTAAGGAGCCGGATAAGCTGGTTTCCAATCCAAAACTGGCAGAAATTTTTAACAAGAGGGTTGAAAAAATAAACAGCCAGTTTGCCGAATGGGAAAAGATACGAAAATTTACTTTGGTTATCAGAGAGTTTTCTCCGGAAAAAGATGAAGTAACTCCGACTTTAAAACTTCGCCGTCAAATTATTGAAAATAATTACAAAAAAGAGCTTGATAAAATGTATTTATAAATTGAAATGAGGATTATACCAAAGAATATCGTAATTTTGTCAGTTTTTTTAGGAACCATTTTTGGTTTAATGATTAGCTTCACTATTTTGTTTCTGGACCCTTTATATTATATAGATAGCATATTATTAATAACAAAGTTTGTTTTTATAGGTGGTTTATTTGGTTTTTTAATATCATTTCCAATTAAAAAATTTCGTTATTTGGGATTAGTTCCCATAATTTTTTTTATAATTGGAATTATTTTCAGTATAATAATTTATAAATTAATTACGCCTTACTGTCCTCCTTGTCCGCATAATGGTATAGAAATAGTAACTTGTGCCCCATGTATGGAAATTGGATCTAACTCTAAATTAATTTTATTTTTTTTACCTTTTTTTAGTTGGTTTTTAGGTTTGGTAATTCTTTACTCTATTAAAAAATATTCAAATTTAAAATTACCAAGCTTATTTTGACAAATTTTATTAATGTCTGAAATAATAAAGGGTATCCCCGTGGAGTTTGCTTCGCAATTAATACCCTTTATTTTTATTTTAATAGCTTGACATAAAAAAATTAATTGATTAAGATGGAGTATCGTTCGTTAAAATTAAAGTTGAATTGACATAAACTGGAGGAAAATAAAACATGTTTAGAGAAAAATTGGTTAATCCGAGTTTAGTTGCCATTCTTGATGTATTTCAGACCGATGTCAAAGAAATAATAAGGCTACAGTTGGCCGAGGATGCTATTTTTGACCCACCAGATTTTCAAAGAAAAGTTAATGATTATATAAGAAATGATTTGATGGAGACAAGCCGGCTAGTAATTGAAATGGTTGCGGCTCATAAAAAAAATGATGATGGATTTGACCCGGAACGCGAAGATGAAATATGTTTGGGAGATTGGTTTTTAAGGATGTTAAAGATGCTGGATATTGAGTTGTCTGAAACTCCAGTCATATCTTATCCTTTTAAGACCGAAAACGGTTATCAATTGGAGATAAGAGTTAACAGAATAGGCGAACTTTATGATGAATTAGCATCTTTTAACTATGCAGATTCAGCAGAAAAGCGCTATGCTTTAGATAGAATTGTAAAATGCTATAAATGGCTGAAAGAAGCTTTTCCTGAAGTCGGCACAGAAGAAAAAGAGTCTGATTCAATATTTAACAGTCGTCATTATTTTGTTGCCCAAGTTTATAAAGGGTTTGAATATTTGCCGCGTATAATTATGAAAACTTCAATTGAACATTTTTTTTGTGCGCGTCTTAAGTATTTTATTTTGCAGTTTAATTTTTTCCGGCGGCGGCTTTGGTATTGGTTTAAAGCTCGCTGTCAAACTCGCTAAAAACAAAGCGAGTTTTTTTATTGGCGACAAAGGTTTAAGCAATAGGGATTTTATTTTAATTGACCAATATTTCAATCTTGGAAAAAAATAAAATTTTTAAATAATCAAACTAGTAGCGGGGTTAAAACTCCACTATTGTACATTGAGGTTAAAACCTCAATTCCTAAATGTGTTAATAATGATTTTCGTCTATTACGGCCAGAATACTTAATGTCTCTTGCAAAAAAAATCGTCTCATGATACATTATTTTTATACTTCAGACATGATTCCTCTTTTGCTTTCGTAATTCTCCAGCCGATTGGTTTAATCAATTAGGCCAAAAAATGGTGATACTGCTTTGCAGATCAGGGGATTGAGACCGAAAGAAACCAAAAAAAGAATTAAGAAAGAAAAAAGAAAAGTCAGAGCGTTCTGAAGGCGAATGTGTGTAAGTGTGTTCCAACCAAGAAAGGAACTCCCCCCGTATGACCAATGTATGCCGCCACAATCGTGGCAAACCTTCTTGCTCCGCCAATGCCTCCGCGATCAAATGGCACGGTGAAGCAAACCATCACCAGGAGAACGCCAATTCGTAAGCGATACGTGGCCCACAATGAAGGGAGGGTAAAGATGATTGTATGAATCTGGTTTTCTGTCCAGGATAAAAAACAGAAAAATCGCCACCCAAGGGTTTTTAGTTGAGTCAATTTATTTTCGCATTTTTCGTGAAGTTTGTGTTTCAACCCTAAGGGAGGATTAAAATCGGTTTTCCGCCACCGTAAAAAGCGGATTTGCTCATAAGACTTAAGGACAATTTCGACCCGTATCTCAATTTTGAGAATGGGATTGGCAAATTTGTCCACCAAAAAAATATTTTTGAAAGTGCACTCACAGGTCCATCCCCGCCTGTGATTTTTTATTTAGAATATATTGTTTGATAATTTTGGAATAGGAGAGGGTGGTAGTATAACTGCATTTGATTTAATATTTTAACCATATTATACTATTATCATGAAAATTATTTGATATTATATGTCTGAAAACAATTTAAGTATCGAAGGATACTACAAAGATTTTGAACACAAAGGATGGCATTTGGGTTTGATGCGAGAAGCATTGGAAAAGACTGAAATACCCGGCGACATTCTAAAATCAATACAAGGAAAAGGAGGAATAAAATTTTTGGTAGTAGGCTCTGCCACTGAAAGAAATTTAGACGAGATTGCTTTATTGGATAAATTAATTCGTCCAGGCAAGGGCAGACAAGATGATGTTATAATTCTTGATTATAATAATTATCCTTTGCAACGCGGACAAGATAGAGCTGAATTTATTGAGAAGTGGGAAGAAAATCATAAACGTAATTTTCCGGAAGATAAATCAGATTCGCTTTTATATCCCAATTTTGAATTCACTCAAGGTGATATAAGACAATTGCCATTAAAACAGGAATCTACTGATATTGTTATCACTGATTATACATTAAATTTTTTAGCTGATGTTGAAGATATTGAAAAATCATTTGAAGAAATTGGGCGCATCCTCATTCCTGGTGGTGTTGTATTTATATCTGTGAAGGGTAATGATAAATATCAATTTTCTGACGACTTTATATCAGAAAAAGAAGCGCAAGATGTCCAGTCGCGTGAATTGTCTGGAGGAGTATTAATAAACCAATTTCCTTTACATACCTATGTGGCGATAGCAAAAAAACATGGTCTAAAGTTAGTGAATTATAGTTTGGCTGACAATGGTACAACCTTGCTTTGTGGCATTTTACAAAAAAGGAGACCAGAATAAACTTCAGTATTCACAATCATCCTAATTAGTGTCAAAGGTAAAAATTGTCGGCTCCATGAGCCACACAGAAGCGCAGCAAAAACTGCGCGCAGACGGTTTAAAGATTAGTAAGGAAATGGAAATGTTTAGAAAAAAGAAGGTCATCTTGTTGTAATAATTAAGCCAGGCGGCAGCCCTAAGAAGCTGCTTTTTTATTTAAAAACCTTATATAACGGGAATGAAGTTAGTCTCAAAACTATTGGACAAGGAATTAGACCATTTGTTAGAATCATTGACTCAAACAAAATTAAATGATAATCTAATGACGCTAAACTAATGTTTAGTCGATTGAATAATCGGAAAGATCTTTTAAACAAAAAGGAGGAAACTAATGGTTCCTGAACAAGAATTAGTTACACAGACTTGTACGGCAGGATTGTTTATTCCTGACCACTGCCCGTCTTCTAAACATTTCGGCCTATATATGGTCGGCAAGAAGAGTTTTTTGGATTTTTCAAGAGGAAGAAAATGGTTTTCTTTTGAGACGGGAATGGTTCAAATGACTCGCATATGGTTATTTGGAGTAGGGAATTTCATTTATTTTAAGGAAAGCAGAGAGGATGTAACCATCTTTGGTTATCAAAATTTCGAAAAGAGGAGAGCAATATTTTATATTGCTCAAGGTGAAGAACAAGAGCCCGAAGGTTTGTTGTTGATGCACTATTGGCTTTCTGAAGGAAAGGATTTAGTCAAAACCATTAAAGACTATTATGATTTTCCTAGTTATGCCAAGGATAATTTTCAGCGCGAATTAAGCCTTTCAGGTTTTTTTACATTGCTGAAAACATTAATAAGTGAACAAGAAATAAGGGTTAAAGTAAATTTTTACTGCCAAAATATAGTGAAAGAGGCAGTGGCGGAATTGGAAAAAAGAGCAGAACAGGCTTCTCCTTGTGGGCACTGCATGGGTGATTGCTCTTGCGGAGATCAAGAAGCTGAGGCCATACGTCAAGAGGCCAAAAAATTAATATCAGAATGCAAACCGATGAAAGGTAATAATTTTTTCCAATACCTTGAGGAAGTTTGTGTCATGATATATGACACTCTTAATTAGTCAAGAAGCTCTAATGAACTGCAAAACAGCTTGTTAGAGCATTTTTTTATATCAAACTGGCCTTTAGAAAAATAAATAAGTTTTTTATTGGCGATGTATATTAATCCACCTGTTTTCAATTGTTAGGGATCTTGACCGGTTGAGTATCCATTTTAACCTTAACTCAAATTAGTGGGGTTAAAACCCCACTGCCAATTTGGTGTCTAAAAACAAACTTCTCAGATTCGGGCGTTGAGGATTTATTTTCAACTCATATTTCAATTTTGTCTACTTTGATAATTAGATAAAGTTGATTGGTATGAAGTTGCAATTGTTTAGTGATAATATCAAAAGCTATATATAAAATGGGTTTAGAAAATCCATTGATTTTTTTGTAAATTTATAATCATTATATATAGTAAGAATATCTGCGTTGTGAGCCATTGATATTAAGTGACTATAGATGGATTGGCAGGGCAATTTGAGAGAATATTTTTTTATTTTTACTAATTTACCGGAACGTGCTGTATTTTTTAAGTCTTTCACCAAATTTAAAGTTTTGCCATTATCTAAATAGATGTCAATTTTTTTTATTTTATCAAGTAAGGCCAATGTTTTTTATAAGTATAGTTATTCATATTTTTTATAATTATACATCATCAATAGCAGACAAACAAAAAAAATCGCCGACAAGGCAATTTTTAAATAAGTAAAATTTTTATTAAAGAGTTGTCAGTTTTTTTAAAAATTAAAGAAGATATAATTTGTATTTATTTTATCCTGAAAGCGGGTAAAGAGAATCCCCACTAAAGGTGGGTCCGCTTTTTATTAATTTTTGGTGGCAGAGAACCCCTGTCAACAGGTTGTCTTGCAACGATAAGACTAACCAAGTGAGCCTATCTGTTTGCGAGGATCCCGAATATATTAACATTGAGAGCGGGTAAGGGGAATCGAACCCCTATCAACAGGTTGGAAACCTGTGGTAATAGCCATTATACGATACCCGCTCTCAATGCGGGATCCTAAAAAATTGTAAAAAATTATATTTTTTTGGTCGGGGTGACAGGACTTGAACCTGCGACCTCCTGCTCCCAAAGCAGGCGCACTAGCCAACTGTGCTACACCCCGTAATAACAATCAATATTAAATTTGGTATTGCCTTGAAACTTCTGGTGCCGAGTCCCAGAATTGAACTGGGGACGCATGGATTTTCAGTCCATCGCTCTACCACTGAGCTAACTCGGCAAAATTTTTAAAAGCACCAGAAGTTTCAAGACAATATCGCAGATAAATATAAATTATTAACTTTAAATTTGATAAAAGATTCACGAATTAAACTTGGGATATTGTTATTATTAACTTTCTCCGCAGCAAAAGTGGGCGCGCGAGGAATTGAACCTCGGACCTCGTCATTATCAGTGACGCGCTCTAACCAACTGAGCTACGCGCCCATACGCCCACTTTTGCTGCGGGATAAAAGCTCTAACTCCCGACGTTTACCTTTGGTAAAGTCGGGATCCCGATTCCGCCGTAGGCGGACATCGGGACAACTGAGCTACGCGCCCATACGCCCACTTTTGCTGCGGGATAAAAGCTCTAACT
>CAZCCC010000031.1:14836-15278 GCA_964497245.1 uncultured Gammaproteobacteria bacterium
CGGGATCCCGATTCCGCCGTAGGCGGACATCGGGACAACTGAGCTACGCGCCCATTTTATTATTTAAATATCAATATTATTCTAAATATATTTACAATCCTCACCCCGAAATTTTTTTATTTAAAACCGTTTATTTATCTATAAATAAAGGTATAAATAAAATAAACCAATATTTATGACGGATTTTACTATCCCAATATAACAAAAAAAGATTAGTCAGTCAATCCCTACTGCTTTTATTAGCAGCGGAACTAACGGCCTAACCTTTTTCTTTTGGCCGGTGTAAATCCTTGCATTTTCATCGAGAAAAAACACAGTCATTAATTCATCTCTGATATAAATCAGAGTCGACTATATTAATGAAGAGAGGAATTCCAGCTCTCCATTAATTTTATCTCCCTAGAAAGGAGGTGATCCATCCACAGCTTCCGCTACGGATGCC
>CAZCCC010000032.1:0-13545 GCA_964497245.1 uncultured Gammaproteobacteria bacterium
AATTGTCAATATTGAAAAAAGCAGTATATTTTTATCAAAGAAATAAAAACAAACGTAATAACAAACTCCACTAAAAACGCTTAAAATCAGGGCGTTTTTAAAACTTATCCGAGTGGCAATAATTGCCCCCCACGCCGATAAAAAAACATAGAGAATATACCCTACTAAAAACCAAACTAAAACCAAGTTGATTGAATTATATTTTTGTAATAAAAAAACCGGCAAAAACAAAGCCAATAAGCCGCCGGCTACTTGCTGGATAATTCTGTTAATGTACAGACTAACTACCGCGCCAGACATTCTTGATTCAAAATACCTGCTAAATATTGATCTAAAAATAAAAGAATTTTTAAAAATGCGATTTTTTAATCCCAATTTATAAGGAATCATACATTAAAATTTAAAATTCAGCCCCTTATCTGCTTTATAAATTTATAAACTGAAAAAACTATCGGATTTAAAACCAGCTCAAATTCACCAATATATTCTTTGGGTTTTGTCTCGGGAGAAAATCCGGTTTTAAATCTGGTTATTCCTTTCCATCTCTCATTAAAAAACGAATTACCATTAACTCCGCCAAAATCATAAAACTTAAATCCTATTTTTTTTGCTTCTAAAATAGCATGCCACTGCAAAAGGTAAGGGGCCATCGTATCCCGATACATATTAGCCGAAGCCCCGTGCAAATAAGTGCAGACTCCTCCAAAAAAGGAAACCATATTCATGGCGATTATTTTATTATCATATTCAGCCGAAAAAAATCTGATAATTTTCTGCTGGCTGAAAATATCAAACATCTTTTTATAATGTTCTTTTGAGTGCGGCTGAAAACCGTCGCGGCCGGCGGTCTGCTTTACCAGCTGCCAAAAAGATTCAACGTCTAGAATATCGTCGCTTATTTTTATTTTTACTCCTTTTCGTTGGGCCAAACCGATATTATATCTGGTTTTAGGCTTCATTAAAGAAAGAAGTTCTTCTTCGGTTTTATCAATATTTATAACTAAACTGCACTTCGGCTGGATTTCGTAATCGCCTTTGCGCAAGCCGGCGCCGATAATCATTTTTTCATTGCCCAAAGCCCATGGCGGATCAACTTTAAATAAAAAACTTTTTTCTTCTTTAGCGATTTTTTTTATTTCTACAAACAATGAATTCAGATCATTCACCTTTAAACTATCTATCACCGGGCCTCGCGGACAATAAAAATAATTATTTTCAAAAGGCAATTCATAATTGACAATCAAGGCAGCAGCCTGTAATTTTCCATCCCCATTAATTGCCCCGATCCTAAAAATCTTATTTTCTAATGCTTTTTGAAAATCACCCCACTCCCACGACTGAAGTAAGCCGCCATCAGCGCCATTTGTTTGGACAAAACTATTCCAATGATTTTTGAATTCATCTCCGACTTGAATTATTTCCATAAATTTTTTATTAGACAACAAAATTAATCAACCTTTTTGGAACAAAAATAACATTTTTTATTTCCTTACCTTCCAAATATTTAGCAACTTTATGGCTGCTGGCAGCAATTTTTTCCGCTGATTGGCGAGTAACTTCGGATTTTACTTTTATTTTATCCCTGACTTTTCCATTAACCTGGACTATAAGTTCAATTTCCTGCCCAATGGCCAATTCATCGTTATATTCCGGCCAATGACGGATACTTATCAAATCTTTATTTCCCATAGCTTGCCAAATTTCTTCACAGATATGAGGAGCAAAAGGCGAGAGAATTTTTAAAAAAGATTCGGCTGTCTCATAATCAATTTTTTTTGATTCCAATATTTTGTTGGCTAAAATCATCATGGCGGAAACAGCCGTATTATAAGACTGGCTTTCAATATCGTCTCCAACCTTTTTTATAGTCCGATGAAGAAGCGAGACTAAATCGGAATCAACTTGTTGCACAATTTCCACTCCACCGTTATAGATAGTCCAAACTTTTTCCAAAAACCGCCTGACGCCGACTACTCCTTTTTGATCCCAAGGAATTGCCTGATCAAAGGGACCCATAAACATTTCATAAACTCGCAAAGTATCTGCGCCGTATTCTTTTACCACATCATCTGGATTAATTACAGTACCTCTTGATTTTGACATTTTCTCTCCGCCGGCGCCTAAAATCAAACCATGAGAAGTTCTTTTTTTATAAGGTTCGCTGCCGCAAGATTTGGGTACAGCGCCTATATCAAAAAGGAATTTATAAACAAAGCGTGAATACAAAAGATGTAAAGTGGTATGTTCCATGCCACCATTATACCAATCAACCGGCGCCCAATATTCAAGTAAATCCTTATTGGCGAATTCTGAATTATTATCCGGATCAATATAGCGCAAAAAATACCAATTTGACCCCGCCCAATTAGGCATAGTGTCGGTTTCTCTTTTCGCTTTAGAACCGCAAATCGGACATTTGACATTTACCCATTTTTCAATTGCTGATAAAGGAGATTCTCCGGTTTCAGTCGGCTCATATTTTTTAACTTCGGGGAGTTTAAGAGGCAAATCTTTTTCCGGCACCATTACCCAGCCATCCTTGCTGGCGCCGGTATCTTTGCAGTTTTGACAAAAAATCATCGGTATCGGCTCGCCCCAATACCGCTGGCGGGAAAACACCCAGTCGCGGAGTTTATAATTTACCGCTTTTTTGCCTAGTTTTTTCTCTTCAAGCCATAAAGTAATCTTGGCAATCGCCTCCTGAACCGACATTCCGTTAAATTTTCCCGAATTAACCATTCTGCCGGATTCAATGTCTTCAAAAGCGGACTTTTTGACGTCTCCGCCAATTATTACTTCAACTGCATCCAAATTATACTTCTTGGCAAAATCCCAATCGCGCTGATCATGAGCCGGAACAGCCATAATCGCTCCGGTTCCATAAGAAGAAAGAACATAATCAGCAACAAAAATCGGAATCTTTTTTTGATTTACCGGATTTACCGCCTTGATACCCTTCAACTCAACTCCCGTTTTTTCTTTGGTCAATTCAGCCCGCTCCAAATCAGACTTCTTTTTGGCCTTTTTTATATATTCTTCAACTTCCTTGGGGTTTGAAATTTTTAGTTTTTCACAATTAGCAGATTCGGATTCGGCAAAAAGACTTGAGATAATTTTATGTTCAGGAGCAATTACCATAAAAGTTACTCCAAATAAAGTATCCGGCCGTGTCGTAAAAACTTCAATCTCTTCTTCCGGTTCTAAATCATTTGATTTTAAACTTTGAATTCTGAATTTTATTACCGCTCCTTCTGATCGGCCTATCCAATTGATCTGCTGAACTTTAATCCTTTCTGAATAATCAACCGAATCCAAATCGGAAATCAGCCGGTCGGCGTATTTGGTGATTTTAAGCATCCATTGCTCTTTTTGTCTCCTTTCAACTTCTCCGCCGCAGCGTTCACATTTGCCATTTACCACTTCTTCATTAGCCAAACCGATTTTACAGGAAAGGCACCAATTTATTAAAATTTTACTTTTATAAGCAAGACCTTTTTTATACATCTGTAAAAAAATCCACTGAGTCCACTTATAATATTTAGAATCTGTTGTTGTAATCACTCTGTCCCAATCAAAGGAAATCCCAAGCGACTTAAGCTGCCTGGTAAAAGTTTTTATATTCTTTTCAGTTATTTTGGCCGGATGGATTCCGGTTTTTATCGCATAATTTTCTGAGGGCAGACCAAAAGAGTCAAAGCCGATTGGATACAAGACATTATAACCCTGCATTCGTCTTTTTCTGGCTAAAATATCCAAAGCTGTATAGGGACGCGGATGACCAACATGCAAACCTTCGCCTGAAGGATAAGGAAATTCAATCAAACAATAAAATTTTTCCTTGCGGGAATTATCCTTTGCGGCAAAAGGTTTTATTTTCTCCCAATGTTTCTGCCACTTGGCTTCAATTTTTTGAGGGTTATACTTTTGCATAGCTATATTGATTTTAAAAAGGAAAAATAGGAAATAGAATCCTACTTCTCACTTTCTACTTTCACTTTCTAAAAATAACACAAAACGCAACTTTTTTCAAGCAAAAAATCGACCTTGGGCCGATTGACTATTTCCGCCTAAAATTTATAAAAGCGGAATATTTTATTTAGAAGGAAGTCGTTTTCTTGTACATCTTTCAGTGGGAAAGCCTTAAGACAAAATATGGTTTTTTTGGGACAAGACAAATTTTGTATTGTAAGTTGGAGTTAAAACCCCAACTCCTAGACTGATAGCGGGGTTTTAACCCCGCTAGTGCATATTGAGGTTGAAACCTCAATTCCTGTATGTGAAAAAGATTATCGGCGTCTATGAACAATTACTTTATTACTTCTTTTAAATACTTTCCGGTATAAGACTTAGAAGATTTTATAATATCCATTGGTGTTCCTTCAGCAACTACCTGTCCACCTTTACTTCCGCCTTCCGGTCCAAGATCAATTACCCAGTCAGCAGATTTAATAACATCCAAATTATGTTCAATAATTAAAACCGTATTACCCTTGTCAACCAGCTTGTTTAAAACCAACAAAAGCTGCTTAATGTCTTCAAAATGAAGGCCGGTGGTCGGCTCATCTAAAATATACAAAGTCTTTCCGGTTGAACGGCGGGAAAGTTCGGTTGCCAGCTTAACTCTTTGCGCTTCGCCACCTGAAAGAGTTGTTGCACTCTGTCCAAGCTTTACATAACCAAGCCCGACTTCATAAAGAGTTTTTAATTTTGTATAAATTATCGGCTGTTGGGCGAAGTTATGCATTGCCTCTTTGACCGACATATTCAAAATATCGGCTATATTTTTACCTTGATAATGTATTTCCATTACTTCCGACTTATAGCGGTTGCCCCAACATTCCTCGCAAGGAACATATACATCAGGCAAAAAATTCATCTCAATTTTTACCGAGCCCTCGCCGGCGCAAGTTTCACATCTTCCAGCTTTGGCATTAAAGCTAAATTTTCCGGCTTTGTAACCCCTAATCCTGGCTTCTTTGGTTTGAGTGAAAAGATCACGAATATAGGTAAATACTCCGGTGTAAGTTGCCGGATTAGAGCGGGGAGTCCGACCGATCGGCGACTGGTCAATTGCAATAACCTTATCAATATTTTCAATTCCTCTGATTTCTTTATACTTACCGGGCTCGTCTTTTGCCCTATAAAATTTCTTGTTTAAAGCTTTTACCAAAATTTCAAGCATCAGCGTTGATTTTCCGGAACCGGAAACTCCGGTAAGGCAGATGAATTTTCCTAAAGGTATTTTTACATTGATGTTTTTAAGATTGAATTCTTCGGCACCAATGATTTCCAAATACCTGCCGCTGCCCTTCCGATATGATTTTGGCACTTCAATTTCCAGATTCCCGGAAAGATATTTCCCGGTCAGAGAATTTTTATCTTTTTTAATTTCTCCCGGAGTTCCCATCGCGACAATTTGCCCGCCGGCTTCTCCTGCTCCCGGACCTATGTCAACAATAATATCAGCTGCCTCCATTGTCATTTCATCATGTTCAACAACAATGACGGTATTTCCTAAATCCCTTAGGTGCTTCATCGTATCAATTAATTTTTGATTATCTCTTTGGTGAAGACCGATTGATGGCTCATCTAAAATATAAATAATTCCGGTTAAGGATAGCCCAAGCTGGGTAGCGAGACGAATTCTCTGTGATTCTCCCCCGGCTAAGGTTGCCGAGGAGCGATCAAGTGCAAGATAACTTAAACCAACTTTAACCAAATAATCCAGATGATTTATTACCTCTTTTATTATTTGGTCTGAAATTTTCTGATCTCGGACACTTAGATTATTCTTACTTTTTCCTTTTTGCAAATCCTTAAAAAAAATAAGGCTATTTTCAATAGTTTTTTGAGTGATTTCAGAAATATTTATCCCACCAATTGTTACTGCTAAAGATTCCGGCTTTAGCCGCTTACCGCCGCAATAAGGACAAATTGAAACCCTCATATATTGCTCTATCTCTTGTCTTAAATAATCCGAATTTGTTGATTGGTATTTTTTTTCTAAAATTTCTAAAACTCCGGTGAACTCCAAACTCTCTTTGCCTATTTCATATTCTAAATCACCTGTTCCATCAAATATTAACTTTACCACTTTTTCCGGCAAATCCTCAATCGGGGTATTCAAAGAAAAATTATTAGCTTCGGCTACCGCTTTTAATAAAAGATTATACTGACTCTGATTGGCAAAATTTCTTGACCATGGGCGAATTGCTCCTTGAGCTAAAGTAAGTCGCTTATTGGGAATTACCAATTCGGGATCAATTTCAAGCCTAGTTCCCAATCCAAGACATTTAGAACAGGCACCGGCCGGGCTATTGAAAGAAAAATTACGTGGCTGAAAATCAGGCAATTCAATTTCACACCCAAGACAAATGTAATGCTGCGAGAAAAAATACTCCTCATTACTTAAGATTATTCTTATCTGGCCATTACCCAAATCCAAAGCCAGTTCAACTATTTTTATTAATTCCTCTTTAAAAATCTCTTTGCTTAAACCATCAAAATTAACTTCACCAACTACAATTTCAATTGGCTCATTTTTTGAAAAAGATTCAATATCTTCTATTTTTTCCAAATCAAAAAAGCTGCCACTTATCCTGATTTGTTTGAAACCCGATTTTCTTATTTCTTCTAGGGTTTTTATCTGCCGACCTTTTATTTCTGAAACCAGTGGAGCGACAACTTTCAATTTTATTTCATTTTCTGAAAGTTTCAAAACCTGACTTATAATCTGATTTGCGCTTTGTTTTTTTAGCTCTTTTCCGCACTTAGGACAATGGACTTTACCAATCCTTGAGAAAAGAAGCCTTAAATAATCATAAATTTCGGTTATTGTTCCAACCGTTGAACGCGGATTATTTGAACCTGATCGCTGATCAATTGAAATAGCAGGAGATAAACCTTCAATTAAATCAACTTCGGGTTTATCCATTAAACCCAAAAACTGTCGAGCATAAGTTGAAAGGGATTCAACGTAACGTCTTTGGCCTTCGGCATAAATTGTATCAAAAGCCAAAGATGATTTTCCAGAACCGGAAATACCGGTAAAAACTATAAGTTTTTCTCTGGGAATTTCTATGTTTATATTTTTTAAATTGTGTACTCTGGCGCCCTTGATAATAATTTTTTTCAACATAGTTTGTTTTTATAGGCAGCGAATCCGACAGATTCCGAAACACCGCGCTGAAGTGCCACCTCTTTTGGATTTAGTTGTTAATTATTGTAAAATTGTCGCTTCGCTTGTTTTAATCTTCATTATGGTTTTAATAGACTGAAAAACCGACTAATCATGCTGCTAACAAAAAAACAAGTATAAACTAAGGATAAATTTTACACTTGTTTTGTGTTTATGTCAATTTTAAATCACTAAAATAAAATCTACTCTCATATCTTATTTCTGCCCAACCATCTACCAACGGCATCAACTCCATCCTGCCATGTGGGATAACAACAATTCAATGTACCTCTACTTGAGGTACAAAGTTCACCTGGTGGTTTGCATCCAGCCTCTGTATGTGCAGGAGTGTCTGCATTGGCAACATTACCCGGATTATTACTATCAGCTCCTCTGCCTCTTGTTCCCATGCTACTATCTTGTGCCATTGCAGCCAAAACTAAAGCCGGATCAACATTATATTTTTCAGCCGTATTCATTACCATTTCACCAGTAATTGGCGAACCGGGAAATCGTCTGTCAATATAAGCTTGGGCTTGGGTAGCATCATTTATTGGACCAATATCCTGCAAATGTCTATTTAATGCCGGAACATGTCCGCAAAAAGTGGCATACCTACTCATGTCATACTGACTACCGTCATTTCCGGTGACAATGCCACTACCACCACAAGGGTCTGATTGTCCTGCTGCTCCGCCACCAGAAGATGCCCATCCTGGAATTTCATAATCAGGCAATCTGTCCTGACTTATGCTCAAAGGCTGAAAGCGCACCAAGCCGGGATTAATTGAGGTTAAAATTATAAAAGAAAACAAAGCAAGCAGCAAACCGGTAATGGCGGAAATGATAAATTCTTTGGCTTTTGTAATTTTATCCGGACTGCCGGCCGAAGCCAGCCAAATAAATCCGCCAACCATAATCATTACCACTGCCAAAATTGCAGCAATTCCAACACCATATTGATAAACGATTGAAATGTATTTTGCAATCCAATCAATACTACATTTTTCACCATCACAAGCCACACCGGTAAATTTTACCTCAGTTTGACCAATTTTAACTCTGACAACTGGAACAAAGGGTTCCTGTGTTCCTGTCTTTGGTACTACTGATTTTAGTGTTTCAAGAGCACGATGTTGTTCTTCCACTTCTTCAGCGTCAAATATTTTATTACAATTAATATAATAATCTCCACATTTACTACAATCAGGGTCACACCTTTTCGTCTCAGCTAAATTTGTTATTTCATTCCAACAACGACAAATTTCAGCAGCTTCTACTACATAGGGTATAAATAAAAATAACAGGGCAATAAAAACAAGTAAAAATTTTAATTTAATATTTTTTCTCATCTTTTTTATAAATTGGAGTATAAATAAATTAATGGGGTATAAATAAATTAAAAGGAAAATAATATTACTTATTCAGTTATTACAAACTTTGTAAGCTGGATTTAAAATTCAATAATTATACTAAGTATATTATGTAATAAAATTTGCATTATTATTAAATTAAGGATATCTGTTTCTAACTTCCCAAAATCTGTTACTCGGATCATTAGCATTTAATCTAAATCTCAATCCTGCATAATCTATAAATTGATTTAATTGTATTGGAATTCCTGTTTGATCCTCTAAAAATCCTGCTAGCGATTCCCCTCGTTGCCTTTGCCTTGCTGCTTCTTCAACTGTAGTTGGGGCTGGAATTTCAAAATAAAATTCATTACCTCCAAACTCCCTATAATTTCTAGTATTACTAAACATATAATTACAACTATATTTAGCTAATTCTTCTCTGGTGCGGCAAATTGTTAATATTTCTGAAATCTTTTCTCTTGCCTTTGAATCATTTGAAACTGAAGTATTTGTCTCTGGTCTTCCTTGTGTATCAGGTAGTATGTCTTGCCCTATACTTAAAGGCTGAAAACTGACCAAATTTGGATTAATCGCGCTTAAAATTATAAAAGAAAACAAAGCAAGCAGCAAACCGGTAATGGCGGAAATGATAAATTCTTTGGCTTTTGTTATTTTATCCGGACTGCCGGCCGAAGCCAGCCAAATAAACCCACCGACCATTACCATTACCACTGCCAGAATTGCGGCAATGCCGATCCCGTATTGATAAACTACTGAGATATATTTTGCAATCCAGTTAATTTCAATACAAGTTTCAGATGAACCTTTCCCGCAAGCATAACTTCTTTGATCGGAAAAATCTTCTTTGCTGAAACCGCCTATTTCTATTTGAATTTCCGGCTGAAAATTCTCCTGAGCCAAAGCACCGGACAAAAACAAAAATGAAGAGGTAAAACTCCAAATAAAAACCACCGGTATAAAAATTTTAAAAAATTTGCCTTTGGCCATAATTTAGCGGCTTGACTCAAAGTTGATAAACTCTTCAAAAACCTGCATGGGAGCTGCACCCTCAACTTTGATTCCATTTATAAAAAAGGTTGGGGTCGCCCTTACTCCCGCCAGCCAGCCGTCTTCCAAATCGCGTTCTATTTTTTCCAAATATTTTCCGGAACTGATACATTCGCCAAATTCCATGCTGTGAAGCCCAAGCTGAATAGCATAAGTTTTTAGAGTGGTTTCCGTTATATTTAGTTGATTCTCAAAAATTTTGTCATGCATCTCCCAAAATTTACCCTGTTCGTTTGCGCAATTCGCAGCCATAGCGGCTAAAAGCGAATTTTGATGGTCGGCTATTAAAGGAAAATCACGAAAAACGAAAAAAATTTTATCACGATACTCCCTCCGAAGTCTTTTAACGACAGTATAGGCGGAATAGCAGGCAGGGCATTGAAAATCGGCAAAAAGCACTATCACCACCCTAGCATCTTTTATTCCAAAACTCGGGCTGTCTTCTGTAGTCAAGGCTAAAAGGTTCCTTTTAATTATTTCCTCACCAAAAATTTTTTCCGGAGTCAACTCACCGCTTCTCAAAAGAAAAATAACCTTTCCGGCATAAAAACCAATTGCGACTGAAATTGACAAAAAAACCGCCAACACAACTATTATCGTTGCCCCCCACCAACGTTGATACCATTTTTTTGTTTTTTTTAAGCCATCTTTCGGCAAATCAGGCTTTTCAAAAGAATAATCTTGACTATACATAAGCTTAATAATATTATATCATAAAAATAATTATTAATGAAAACTAAATGAAAGGCTACAATGAACAAGGCAACGATTATTTAGAAGAAAGGATGAAAACTATTCGTCGTCAAAAAAGGCAAAAAATGAAAGTAAGCGGAAAAAGCGTCATTGGTTTAAAAAAAATTATTGCCGGAAAAAACACGAAATTAAAAACAGATGGTTGACTAGCTCAACAATTTCTGCTAGAGTTTAACAGTTAGTAGATTTATATATGATAATAGAAATAATACAAATTACTTCCGCTATTCTTCTGATAATTGCAATACTGCTTCAAAACAGAGGCGCCGGATTAGGCGCTGCCTTTGGCGGTGAAGGGAATGTATATCGGACTAAAAGAGGACTGGAAAAAATTCTTTTCATAGCGACTATAATCCTCTCAATTATATTTCTCTGCACCGCGCTATTCAACGTAATTTTTTAATTGCTAAAAAATAACCGATAAATTGTGTTGAAAATCAATTCTCTTTGGAAAAAGAGAAATAAATTAAATATCCGAGACAATCAGCAGGAAACAAACCAACCAAACAGCCTAACATCAAGACAGGCTGCTGATTTTTCAAAACAAAAAGAATTGGATAAAAAATTAGTTTACTCTCTAAACAAAAAACGGATCCCTGATTTAAAGCAGCTTAAACATTTGCCGAAAGTCCTCAATCAAAATGAAAATAGGATAATATCATGGCTATCAGTTCTAATTATTGCCTGCATATTTTTCATAGTCGCAAATTTTTATAATCAAAATTTTGAGTCCGTTCCGACTTTCGGTGGGGAATACACTGAAGCCCTTATCGGCACCCCTCAATATATTAACCCTTTGCTTAGCCAGACTAATGACGTTGATTCCGATATATCAAGGCTTATTTTTTCCGGGCTTCTAAAATATAACTCCGATCTAAAAATAGTTCCTGATCTGGCTTCAGAATGGTATGAGAGTGAAAATAAGAAAGAGTACACTTTTGTCCTTAAAGATAATTTAAAATGGAGCGATGGTGAACCGCTAACTGCTAACGATGTCGTATTTACGGTCCAGAGTATTAAAGATCCTGATTTTAAAAGTCCTCTACTAATCAGCTTTCGCGGAATAGAAATAGAAAAAATTGATAATAAAACGGTAAAATTCAAATTGCCGGAATTATATCCCGCTTTTTTGGAAGTTTTGACTTTTGGCATTTTACCAGAACATATCTGGGGAAATATTCCAGCGCTTAATGCCAATCTAACAGAATATAATCTGAAACCGGTTGGCAACGGCCCGTGGAAATTTGACAGACTAACCAAGGATAAATTGGGTAGCATAAAATCTTACACCATAGTTCCAAACCAAAATTATCACGGATCTAGACCATATTTGGAAAAAATTATTTTTAAATTCTATCCCGATTTCCAAACAGCGGTATCAGCACTAAAAAATAATTCTGCAGATGGAATAAGCTTCCTTCCTAAAGATTTAAAATCAAGCCTGTCCGGTAAAAAAAATATCAGTTATCATTCTTTAGACCTTCCCCAATATACCGCTATTTTTTTCAACCAAAGTCAAAATGAAGCCCTGAAAGACAAAAACATCAGAAAAGCCCTGGCTTTAAGCATTGATAAATCAAAAATTTTAGCCGATGCGCTGCAACTTGAAGGAAAAATTATTGATGGACCAATTCTGCCAACAGAAATAGAAATTGATCCTGAGATAAAAATTGGGTTTAACCTCGCTTCAGCTAATGAAATCTTAGAAGAGAGCGATTGGAAAAAAATAACCGCCCAAGAATATCAAGAGGTCATTAGACAAAAACTAAAAGCTGAAAAAAACGATTCCGCCGAATCTGTTGACGAAGATGCAGAAAAAGAAGATGGACCAGAATTAGTAGACCAAATAGAATCAAATCAAGAATTCTACCGCCAAAAGGGTGAAAAAATTTTGGAATTAATTCTAACCACCGTAAACCATCCTGAAAACTCCAAAGCAGCTTCTTTGATAAAAGAATTTTGGGAGAAATTAGGAATAAAGGTTAATTTAGAAGTTATTGAGCCTGGAAGAATCAGCCGAGAGGTTATTAAACCAAGAAATTATCAAGTACTACTCTCGGGAATAATAGTCGGCTCTAATCCTGATCCCTATCCTTTTTGGCATTCATCACAAATCCAAGATCCCGGACTTAACCTGGCAATGATTGCCAATAGGGAAATTGACAAAATTCTTGAAGATTCAAGGGCAACCGACGACATAGAAAGTTGGCAGAAAAATTATCAAAAATTTCAAGAGATATTAATTTCAGAAATTCCGGCAATTTTCCTTTACCATCCAACTTATACATATGTTTCTTCCCATAAAATAAAAGGCTTTAATATTGATCAAATAAGCCTCCCTGCCGATCGCTTCAATAATCTCTCTGACTGGTATATGAAAACCAGAAGAAAATGGCAAGGTTTTCAAAAACTAAACTTCCTGCAATTATAAATTTTTCTAAACTCACAGTATAAGCCTAAGTCAAATTTGACAGGCATAGCTGATCTATTTCAACTATTATTTTTTGTTGGACTAAAAAAGGAAAAAACTAAGATAAAAATAACCACAATTTAAAAAGCTGTTTTGAAATTTCTGGGCATAAGAAACCACCGGGCGGGGGTAATGCCCTTGATTAAGCCTATGCTGATATAAAGCAAAACTGGCAGGATTACCCGCCCATACCTATGCCGGAGTGGTGAAATTGGTATACACGCACGGTTCAGGGCCGTGTGAGGAAACTCATGTGGGTTCAAATCCCACCTCCGGCATAGGTATGGGCGGCATAAATAAAGGGTATTAACCGCAAAGTCCCGCACCTTAATTAAAATATACACTCGCTCTACGCCACTTTCAATTATGATCGACGTGGCTACGTCGCCAATAAACAAAAAATTATTATTTTATTTACCTTAAAAAATACTTTAAACTTTTTATAAACTCTTATACTTTAAGAAATATATGCAAAAACCCAAAAGAAAAAAATGGTACCAACAATCTAAAAAAACTGCTGAAAAAAAAGAAAACAAAAACAGTTCAAAACCAGATGAGACTACAAAACAACCAAGTCAAAAATTTAAAAAGAAAAAAAATGCTTCCACGAAAAAACTAGGGCGAAAAAAATTTACCCCCAAAAAAGAAGAAAAATTAAAAATTTATGCCCTGGGTGGACTTGAAGAAGTCGGTCGAAATATGACTATTTTTGAATATGGTTC
>CAZCCC010000033.1:0-10636 GCA_964497245.1 uncultured Gammaproteobacteria bacterium
AAAAATATAACATTAATAAGCTGGTTTACTATGAAACATTTGATAATCCAGATGAAGCAATTACCAGAGAAAAACAGCTTAAGCAGTGGAATAGAAGTAAAAAGGTTGAATTAATAAAGAAAGAAAATCCTGAATTCAAAGACTTGTCGGATGATTGGGAAATGTGAGATCTCTCCACTCCTCATCAAGACATTACTAAATCGTCGGTCGAGATGACTAAGCGGGGGCATTACCCTTGTCATCCTGAACTAAGTTCAGGATCCAGACAAGCCTAGAGACTCTGAAACCCACTTTTTCTTTCGCTTTGGCGGAGCAGACAGGTTCAGAGTAATAAACCTAAAAATAATTAAAACTAAAAAAACTAGAAAAGACAAAACTATGCAAAAAGACAGCCAAAAAAATTATATTTTTACTTCGGAATCAGTAACCGAAGGCCATCCCGACAAAGTTTGTGATAAAATTTCAGATTCTATTTTAGACGAACTCCTTAAACAAGATTTAAATTCTCGGGCCGGAATTGAAACAATGGTGACAACCGGATTAGTAGTCGTTGCCGGTGAGATTAAAACAAAGGGCTATGTTGACATTGCTGGTGTTGCCCGTCAGACAATTAAAGAAATTGGTTATGATGACCACTCTTTGGGATTTCATTGGGAAGACTGTGGAGTAATGGTGGCAATTGATGAACAAAGCCCCGATATTGCTCAAGGAGTTGATGTTGGAAAAGGAAAATTTAAAAAGCAGGGTGCCGGCGACCAGGGATTGATGTTTGGCTATGCCTGTAAAGAAACTCCCGAACTTATGCCTTTGCCGATAATTTTAGCCCACAAAATTACTAAAAAATTAGACCAGGCGAGAAAAAGCAAATTATTGCCATATCTTCGGCCAGATGGAAAATCGGAAGTGGCAGTTGATTACGAAAATAGCAACCCAAAAAGGATAAATACGATTGTTGTTGCTGCAAGCCATGATGATAAAATTTCAAGCAAAAGAATTGAAAAAGATATTCTTAATAAAATAATAAAGCCGGTTTGCAGTAAATATATTGATAGTAAAACCAGGTTTTTTATTAATGCTACTGGCCGGTTTGTAAAATGTGGACCGCCGGCTGATGCGGGATTAACCGGACGAAAAATTATTGTTGACACCTACGGCGGATTTGGCCGGCATGGTGGCGGCTGTTTTTCCGGAAAAGATCCTTCCAAAGTTGACCGTTCAGCATCTTATATGGCTCGCTATGTTGCAAAAAATATCGTTGCTGCCGGACTTGCCGATCGCTGTGAAGTTCAGTTGGCCTATGTAATTGGCGTTGCCGAACCTATAAGTGTTTTGGCTGATACTTTCGGTACAGGCAAAATATCAGAAGAGAGAATTGTTGAACTGGTTAGAAAGCATTTTGATTTAACTCCGGCGGGAATAATCAAAAAGCTGAATTTACTTCGGCCAATTTATAAAAAAACTTCTTCTTACGGTCATTTTGGTCGAAAAGATCCGGATTTTACCTGGGAAAAAATTGATTTGGCGAAAAAATTGAAAATAGCTGCGGGTTCTTGATGTAATTTGAAAAAACCATTTGGAGATTGACTTTTTTAATGTTAAAATAAGTCTGTGAGGTTTTTGACGCTTTTTAGAGTTTATGATTTCGTTTTGTTTAAGGCATTAAAATAATTTTTTCGTAAACATAATATGGATAATAGTCAAGTCAAAACAGATGATTTTTTTAGCCTTTTAGAAGATGAACATGACGTAGATGATCCTTTTGTAAATGATGAAATACCTTTTAGAGATCAAAACGGAAATTTAAGTATTTTAAAGGCAGGCAAAATTTTAGATTTTAAAAAACCGGAAGATAATTCAAAGCCGCAGGAGCCAAAAAAAGAAGAAAAGAAATCGGCGATTGATTTTAATGCAGAAGTTGAAAATATTATAAAGAAGCTAGGGATTCATTTTTCCGAAAAAGAAACTGAAAAACGTTTTCGTCAAGCAGTCCTTTTAAGGCTAAAAGGAGTTAGAAATCAAGTTCAGACTCGTGAGATTCTACTCAGCCCTATTTCTCTTGGTGGACTTGGGTTTAGAATAAAAGAAGCCGAAAAGATTTTATCAGTAATTTTAAATGAATCGCAGAATTTTCATGATCGGCTCAGGGAGGGTTTAAGTACTGAACCCTTTTCTGATTTACAGACTGAAGTTGACACTATTTTAACAAAGGTTGATGCAGATACTGATAAACCGGAAATTATTTTTTCTTCCACCAATGATTCAAAATCTCAAAAAGTTGAAAGTGATTTAATGACTGTGCCAGAAAAAAAGAACAAACCTGTTTTGCCTTCGTCAAGTAATTCAGATATTAATAATTTACAATCTCAAAAAGATGATCATAATTTAATTGATGATTTGAAAAAAAAGGAAAAATTATTTCAACAGCCGTCTGCAGCAGCAGTGGAGAAAATTCCGGCAAAGCCGGCAAAGGAAAAGCAGGATAAAGAGGCCGAATTGGGTTTTGTCAGCTTTTCTTCTGTGTCCCGCCCAAAGCCGCCTGAGTCTTTCAAGCCTAAAATAGAAGATGTGAGATTCAGGCCAAAACTTACCGGTCCAATTGAAGAAATTCGTTCAATGACTCTTGTTGATTTTAGGAGGTTAAGTCAAAATCCACAAGAAGCAATATTAAAAATTATTGAGAAAATTGAGAATTTGGAGGAAGAGTCTTTTTCAAAAAAAATTCAGGCTATAAAAGCTTGGAAGGAGAGTATGATAAATCAGCTTTACCTTGAAATTGGAGAAGAAAGTATGGAAGAAAAAAAATCTATTTCAGAGGTTATTGAGCAAAGGAGGACAAAGGGTCTGGAAATTTTGACTGAACAGGAAATAGAAGCGATTATGGAATTCAATCAAAAATTAAGGTATTAATCAAATATTATAGAATAAAAGTTTCAGTATTAATTTAAAAAAATGCAACAATCCGTTGTTCCCCAATTTATTGATGTCGAAGATAAGGTCATAGGGCCAATTACAGTCCGTCAGTTTATTATTTTGCTTCTTGCCGCCGGCTTGATATTTATTGAATATAAACTTGCAGATTTTTCTTTGTTTTTGCTTGAGGCGGTAATTACCACATTTATTGCTATTTGTTTGGCTTTTGTAAAAATTAATGGTCGGCCAATTCATTATTTTTTATTAAATGTTCTACAAACCTCAGTAAGGCCTAAAGTCAGAGTCTGGCAGAAAAAATTTACCAATATGGAACTAAGAAATTATTCAAAAACAGATGTTGAAAAGGTTTTTATGGAAAGAAGGGTAAGAAATAGAGTTCGCGCTTCAAGATTGGCAGAAATGGCTCTTATCGTTGATACCGGCGGAGTCTATCAAGGAGAAGATTTACCTGGAAAAGAACAAGAATTATTTTAAGATAATTTTAAAAATGAAATCAGAAAAACTCGCAAACAAAAAAATAAAATTTTCCACCAGAGAGCAGCTTGATATTGCTGAAGTAAGAGAGGATACGGTTATAATGAAAGATGGTACTTTAAGGGCGGTGCTTTTAGTTTCAAGTATTAATTTTGCTTTAAAATCCGAGGATGAGCAAAATGCGATTATCTCCGCGTATATTAGTTTTCTTAATTATTTGGAATTTCCTTTGCAGATTGTAATTCAATCACGCAGACTTGATATCGACGGTTATTTAGATCGCTTGAAAAAAATTGGAAAAGAACAGACAAATGAGCTTTTAAAAATACAAATTAATGAATATTATCAATATGTATCTGAGCTTGTGGAAATTGGAGATATTATGAGTAAACGATTTTATGTTATTGTGCCTTATAATCCGTTGTCAGATAAGCAGGAATCATGGTTTAAAAAATTTTTAGGATTGTTTTCCGCAGCAAAAGAAGTCAAGTTGAAACAGGATGATTTTTTGAAAAGACGCCATGCCCTGTTCCAGAGAGTTGAAGGAGTGGTTTCCAGTTTGTCAAGTATGAGTATAAAGTCTGTTGTTCTTGATACTCAAAGTTTGATTGAGCTTTATTATAATACTTATAATCCTGATACTTATAATAAAGAAAAGTTAGTAGAAATAGGAAAGCTTAGAGTAGAAAGGTAAATAAATAAAGATATTATGGCAATTTCACCACAAGAAGTAATTAAAAAAGAAAAACTTCAAAACCTTGAGGAAAAGGGAAAAATTATTAGTGGAAAAAATAAAAAGGTTGAAGATCAAGAACTCAAAGAGCAAAAGATATTACTTGAAGAAGAAAGAATTTATCGTGAAGGAGTCGTATCAATAAAAGATTTAATTGCGCCGGCGGCAATGGAAGTGACTCCTACATATATTAAGTTGGGAACAAAATTTGTTCGTACTATTTTTACGATTTCTTATCCGCGCTACATTGTTGTCGGTTGGTTTGCACCAATTATTAATATCAGTGCAGTCATAGACATATCAATGTTTTTTTATCCGGTTAAGGCAAATATAATTCTTAAACAGCTGAGAAATAAAGTTGGAGCTTTAGAGGCGCAGATAATGTCAGACAGAGAGAAAGGTGCTCCCCGCGACCCGATTAGAGAAACGGCATTAAGGGATATTGAGAAATTAAGGGATGATTTAACTCAGGGTATTGAACATTTTTTTCAATTTGGGCTATATGTAACAATGTATGCTGATTCAAAAGAAGAATTGGAAAATCTTACCAATGACATAGAATCAATGTTTGGTATGAAGCTGATTGTTTCAAAAAAGGTTTTGTATCAGGCTGAACAGGGATTTAATTCAACATTGCCGTTGGGAAATGATGAATTAATGATCGGCTTCAATATGAATTCTTCGCCTGTTGCTTCGTCATTTCCTTTCATTTCTTCCGAGCTAACTTCTGATGAAGGAATTTTATACGGTATAAATCGTCATAATAACAGTTTGATTTTATTTAATCGTTTTTCTTTGCAAAATGCCAATACTGTAGTTTTTGCAACTTCTGGCGCCGGTAAAAGTTATACGATAAAGCTTGAAGTTTTAAGAACTATGATGTTTGGAACTGATATCATCGTAATTGATCCGGAGCGCGAGTATAAACATCTTTGCGATGCTGTCGGCGGGTCTTATGTAAATATTTCTTTAAGTTCTGAAGCTAAAGTAAATCCCTTTGACCTTCCTCGCGCGGTAGGGGAACAAAAGGCCTCTGATGTAATACGCGGCTCCGTAATTTCCTTAAAAGGAATAATGCGATTAATGCTTGGGCAGCTTAGCCATCAGGAGGACTCTTTGATTGACAGGGCTTTACTTGAAACATACGCTAAAAAAGATATTACCGGAGATTCTGATTTATCAAAAGTTGAAGCACCAATAATGCAAGATTTCCAGGATGTGTTAGAAGGAATGGAAGGAGGAGCCGATTTAGCTTTAAGGCTTAAAAAATATACTAAAGGAACTTTTGCCGGCTTATTTAACAATCCGACAAATGTTGACATGAAAAATCAGTTAGTCATTTTTTCGGTCCGTGACCTGGAAGATGAACTTAGACCGATTGCAATTTATAATATTATTAATTATATTTGGAATGTAGTTCGTTCTGAATTAAAAAAAAGGATTCTAATAATTGATGAGGCTTGGTGGCTGATGCAAAATGAAGATTCAGCTAAATTTATTTATGCCTTAGTCAAAAGATGCAGGAAGTACTACCTTGGGGTCACTAATATAACTCAGGATGTAAATGATTTTCTGCTTTCGCCTTACGGGCAGGCGATTGTTAATAATTCCGCTCTGCAGCTTTTAATGCGCCAATCTTCAGCTTCAATTGATTTAATTCAAAAGACTTTTTTATTGACAGAGGGTGAGAAATATTTACTTTTAGAGTGTGGAGTGGGAGAAGGAATATTTTTTGCCGGCGATAAACATGCAGCGATAAAAGTTGTCGCTTCTTACGCCGAGGATCAATTAATCACTTCAGATCCAAGGCAGATTCTAGAACTCGAGCAGGCTAAAAAGGAATTTGAGGAATCAGAAGATGCCAATGAATCCTAATGGATAAAATATATTAAGATAAAAATATGAACATTAATTTTAAAGAAATTTCAAAAAGAAATAGAATAATCATTATAATTTTTATAGTGATAGTTATTGCTGTAATAATTGGTCTAATAGTTTGGCTGTTTATTAAAAGCCGAACTCAGCCGACATCTCCGCTGCCAACCAATGTTAATCAGGGATTAATAATCCCGATGGAGTTACCCAGCGCTTCTTTAGGGACTCCTGAAGTTTATATTTCTCCTATTGATGATTTTGAGCTGGAATCGGAGCTTAAGGCTATTGCTTTTACATTTGCCGAACGTTTTGGTAGTTATTCCAATGAAGGTAATTTTAGTAATATTGAGGCGGTTAATAATTTAATGACAGTAAGGATGAAAGTCTGGATGGATAATTATCGCTATCAGCAAAGCAGCAGGACATCTGATTCAATTTATTTCGGAGTTACTACAAAAGCATTATCAATAAATATAAATAGTTTTAATGAAGTTTCCGGTCAATCTGAAATAATCGTCACTACTCAAAGACAGGAGAGCAGGGGAAATACTGAAAATGTCAAGGTTTATTATCAGGATTTAAAGCTGAATTTGGTTAATATTGCGGAAAGTTGGAAAATTGATTCTGCCGAGTGGCTTTAATCATTTAAGATATATCTAAAATCAGCATAGCGCATTAATTAATAATTTTTTCGCTATGTTTGTTTTTAAAGATCTATTTAGCCCTTTAAAGCGGTGTTTGATAGATTGTAGAGATACAAGGTTAGATAAAACACTCCATCGGACTGAGTTTTCAAAGCAAGGAGTCATTAACGGACTAATATCTTTTATTCTCGATTTATTTTTTCCGATCCAGTGTTTCGGCTGCGGTAAAGAAGGAAAATGGATTTGTTCAGGCTGTATTGGTAAAATTAAAATAAATTCGGAAGTAATTGATTTTTCAGAAAAACAAAGTCAGTTGTCAGGTCTGTTTGTTGCTTCTGATTACAGACAGGATTTACTTAAGAGTGCATTAAAAGCCTTTAAGTATAATTTCGCATCTTCTGTTGGATATGATTTGTCCGAACTTCTGCTTATATTTTTAAGACAGGCGTCAATTGCAGAAAGATTTAGCAGATTTGACTTAGTAATCCCTGTTCCATTGACAAAAAAAAGAAATCTCTGGCGTGGCTTTAATCAGTCTGAAATTTTAGCCGGAGAGGTTTGCGCAGAATTCAGCTGGTCGTTAGGATTAAATGTTCTGGGTAGAAAATCAAATGTTCGGCCGCAAGTCGGCTTGAATGCAAAGGAAAGATTGGCTAATGTTAGGGGTGTTTTTTATCTTAAAAACGCTAATTTATTAAAAGGCAGAATAATTTTACTGATTGACGATGTTTTTACGACTGGAGCAACGATGCAGGAATGCGCAAAAATTCTAAAACAGGGTGGAGCAGTTTCGGTTTGGGGACTAGTTTTGGCAAAAAATCAAGCTTGATATTTTTATTTTTTTGTGTTAATATTTACAAGCTGGTTCTATTTAAAGGCATTTTTATAATCTTGAAGTAGTTTAATTTTGTGGAGAGGTACCCCGCTAAAGGCGCTTATCCGCCTATGGCGGGGAACGGGACTCACTGCTAACGCCTGTCCGGTCGCATGACCGGAAGTTGTCCGGTCAAACGGATCGTGGGTTTCCGCCATAGGCGGACCCGGCCGAATGGCCGGGCGAGTTACATATACCAGAACTAGTAAAATAAAAATATGTATTATGTATATTTTTTACTGCTAGACAGGGCAGTTGTGTATAAAGGGTTTACTGAAGATTTAAAAAGACGAATAGGTGAGCAAAAAAGAGGAAAAGTAAAAAGCACTTCAAAGTATAAAGACATTAAGTTAATCGGTTATGATGCTTATTTATTGAAAAGTGATGCCCAAAGAAGAGAAAAATTTTCAAAAACTAGCGACGGTAGAAAATTATTTAAACAGCAATATCGCAATATTTTAAATCAATTTGAAGTAGTTTAATTTTGTGGAGAGGTGCCGGAGTGGTCGAACGGGACTCACTGCTAACGAGTTGTCCGGTCAAACGGACCGTGGGTTCGAATCCCACCCTCTCCGCCAAGCTTTGAGCCAAGATAAATTTGGTCAAATTCTTTGCAATTAAGTATGAAGTTAAAACTTTTAGATAACATTCAATTTATTTATGAGTTAGCTCTTGCAAGACTTGAGTTGCAGTCTTTTTGCCCAGATTTAAAAGTAACTAATGATTTTAGAGAGTTTGAGATTAATGATAAAACAAAAAATTTATCTGAACTTAAAAAAAAGTTGGCGTATTTTAAAACAGTTAATGGAGGTTTTTCAGATTATTATTATTTACAAAAATACAATCAGACCAAATCAGTTAATCAGTTTTTAACGCATTGGATATACCCATATAAAGGCAAATTTCATCCCCAGATGATCAGAGCATTATTGAATATTATCAAAATGAAAGAGGGAGAAATACTTTTAGACCCTTTTGTCGGAAGCGGAACTGCTGTTTTAGAGGCTCAGTTATTAGGAATTAATGCTGTCGGGATAGACATTTCCCCTTTATGTGTTCTAATCTCAAAAGTAAAAACGGAATCAGTTGAAGTTTTAGATAAAATTAAAAAATATAAAGATTTTTATTTATTGGATAAAAGCAAGGTTGGTGAGCCAAGAGATAAAAAAGTAAAAAATTTTTATAAAGTTGCTGAAATGATGGCCCATAGCGATCAATCACGAAGAGGTAGAAATTTCGAAACATCTTATTTTAATGACGCTCAAAAAATGCTAGCTTCTGTTGAAGATTATAATTTAGCAAAAAATAAATTGAATTTAAAATTAGGTAAGGTAGAAATAATAGAGGGGGACGTAAGAAAAACTAATTTAAAAAATAAATCTATAGACGGGATAATAACATCTCCTCCTTATTCAATAGCTCTAAATTATGTGGCAAATGATGCTCACTCGTTAAAGGCCTTGGGTTATGATCTTGATAAGATTAAGGAAGAATTTATAGGGGTTAGAGGCACTGGATTTAATAAGTTTGAACTATATGAAGATGATATGAAAAGAGCATATACAGAGATGTATAGAGTTTTGAAGAAGGATAAATATTGTGTCGTTATTATTGGTAATGTAACTTACCAAGGCCAAGAGATAGACACTGCTCAAAATGTTATAAAATATTGTGAGGAGTTAGGTTTTAAAACCATTAAAAAAATGGAAAAAATAATATATGGACTTTATAATGTAATGCAAAAAGAATATATATTAATTTTCCAAAAATAATATGACAAATGAAAATTATATTAAGGACCTAGAAAATACAGTAAAGAAAATGTTGTTGCCACTAAAAGATTTACCATTTACTGTGATAATAAAAAGTATATCTGGGTTTTCTGTTTTACCTTTTCAAAAAGAGCAAAAACTAATTAATTTGTTTGAAAAGTCTTTTAATGCGCCCGCTTTAGAAATTAATAAAAATGGAATTAAAGCTAATCGTCCAAATGAAGTTGGTAATTATATTGAACCTTTCATCAAGGTTGCTTTAAAAAAATCTAAATTTTTTGCTGATGTTCCCACTGATAGCGATGGCAAAAAGAAAGCTACTGGTTATCCTGACATTGAGATAAATTTTGGTGACAAACATTTTTATCTTGAAGTTAAAACTTATAACATCAAAAATATTAATACAACACAAAGGTCCTTTTATTTTTCTCCTTCCGAAAATTTTAAAATAACAAAAAATGCACCGCATCTTTTGATTTCCTATCAAATGGAAAAAGCTAGAAACGGCCTATATTATGCTAAGCATTGGAAATTTTATTCTTTGGAAAATTTGAAAGTTGATTTAAAGCACGAATTCAATCAAAATAATAGAAAGATGTATGGTGATAAGAGCTATTTGGATTTGATTTTAGAAAAAGAGATTTAATACAAATTTTGGCACCTTAAACTATTTAGGATTAACTTTATTAATTTTTATCAAAATTTTATGCCAAAAGAAATCATAGAAAACCAAAATTTTGGAAAAGTTATTTTTCAATGGCAATTCCCCGAGTTTCCGAAGTATAATAGGAAAAAAAGTTGGTATATTTTGGGAGGGATAGTTGTTATTTTGTTTTTAATTTATTCAGCTTTTACGGCTAATTTTCTTTTTGCCTTAATTACAATAATTTCTGCATTAACAATTATGTTATTTCAGCAAAACAATAATGATGTTGATTTTAAAATTACTGAAGATGGAATAATAGTCAATAATAAATTCTATGAGTATAAAGAAATAAAGAATTTTTATATTATTTATGAACCGCCGGAGATAAAAACTCTTTACTTTGAGCCAAAGAGTTTTTTTAGCCCGAGAATTCCGGTTTATTTAGGTGATCAAAATCCGGTATTGGTCCGGAAAGCATTGTTGCAGTATTTAGACGAAGACCTTGATAGAGAAAATGAACCAACTTCCGATCAGTTTTCTCGTTTATTTAAATTATAAATTGATTTCAGCTTATTCTTTTTAGCGAAAGATTTTTTTATAATTTGATAGTGTCCCAGTAGCTCAGCTGGATAGAGCGCAAGCTTGCGGAGCTTGAGGCCGCAGGTTCAATCCCTGCCTGGGACGCCA
>CAZCCC010000034.1:0-10570 GCA_964497245.1 uncultured Gammaproteobacteria bacterium
CTTTGTCAGAAGAAGATCCGGGCAAATAGCCAGCGCCGACGATTATTTTACGGTTTGTTTTTATAAATTTTGAAGGGTTGTCTAAAATGCTTTCATAAGCCAATTCGCCAAAAATCCCGCTAATTAATTCGGCGTTGAGTTTTGTGGACGCAATACCAATCCAGTCCAAATCACGATTCCTTATTTTTGGATTAACAATTTTGGCCGCTTTTTGGTAATCCCTGCAAGTATTCCCGCCGCCACAGATTAAAATTACACGGTTTCCTTTATTTGTGTAATTTATGATTATTTTTTTAAAATTCTTTAAAAAATCAACATCTATTCCAACCGGGGCAATAAGTGAACCGCCCAAAGACATTACCAATGTTTTGTTCATAGATTTAATATAAATATTGAAAGTTAATTAAAGGCTGCTATCTATAATACTTGTTCTTGGCCGCCACATGTTCATCATGAGTTCTGCTGTAGATTACTTCGCCCTTAGGAGTTGTTAAAAAATACCAATAGTCATTCTTTATCGGATAAATTGTTGCTTTAATTGCAGATAGTCCCGGATTACAAATCGGTCCCGGCGGCAAACCCTTATGTCTGTAAGTGTTATAGGGATTGTCCAATCTCAAATCTTCAAGAGAAGATCTGGTTACTCCTTTGCCGGTAATATAATTAACGGTTGCATCAGCTTGGAGAGGCATTCCAATTTGCAGTCTTTTATAAAAAATATCTGCTACCAGCCCGCAATCTTGATAATGATTTTTTTTCTCACAAGAGATTTCTTTCTCAATAATGCTGGCCAGGGTCAAAACTTCATGAATTGTTTTTCCTTGATTTTTTATTTCTTGGCGTAAATCAGGCGTAAGCTTTCTGCCGAAATTATCAAGTAATTTTTTAATAATGTCTGACAAAGGAGCATCACTGTAAAAACGATAAGTATCGGGAAATAAATAACCTTCAAGATCGGAATTTCTCGGGCGGCTTTCTAAAAAATCATAACTATCCCACCAATCAGCCTTTTTTTGCACTGATTCAAAAAAATCTTTTTCCGAAGAAATGCCCATAGACTCAAGATAATTGGCATAATCTTTATTATTCCAACCTTCAATAAAAGTAAGGGTTATTTCTTTTGAAGCTCCGATTCCGCGAGATAAAATTTGCGAAATTTCTTTAATATTAAGACTTTTTGAAAGATTATATTCGCCATCCTGCAGCCGACCGCTTATTTTATTTCTCCAGGTATAAAACTGAAAAATGATTTTGCTACGAATTAATCCGGCTTCTTTTAACTCATTACTAATCTTTGTGCTCCCCCAGCCCGATTCAATTTTAAATTCCTTAATCTCATTGCCAACTGAAACCGGAATATTCAAAGAATAATAATACCAAGAATAGGCGGCCGCTAAAATTAAAAAAAGTGCCGGTAATATAATTCTTATTTTCTTCTTTTTTTTCTTTTTTAAAAACATTTATTCAATTCCCAAAAGTTTGTTAATATTAGAGCTTGAATTAGGCTTGTCATTTCCACCAACACCAAATTTCATCTCAATACCATTTTTGTCGCAAACATCCGCTTCCGGAATAGCTTTTTCTGAATCTCGATCGCCGCCATTAGCAAAAATAATTTTTTTTCCTTTATACCTGTCCCCCAGCATCTTTAAAGTTTCACACTGAGTCTTATCTTCGTCTATTGACAAAACAACTTCGTCAACCCATTTAATCGCCTCTACAATTTCAATTCTTTCAGCCTCGTTCATTATGATTTTTCCTTTTTTAAGAAGCTGCTGCTTATCATTGTTGACAATCACCACTAAATAATCTCCAAGCTCCTTAGCGGCTTTAATAAGCCTGACATGTCCGATGTGGAGCGGATTAAAATAGCCGCTGATTATAATAATTTTTTCCATAAAATTACAAAACAAGCAATTTGCAAATACACTAAAAAATATCTGCGCAATGACTTAATTAATTTACTTTATTCAACAATCAACGGAACAAAAACAAATCCGGGATAAACATTTTCGCTGAATTTGTTGCTACTGATTTTTTTTATTAATCTGACATCTTGGGCTGCTGTCGGGATAACCAATCTTCCGCCAAGTTTTAATTGATCTTTCAAGGCATTTGGAATTTCATGGGCAGCCGCCGATACAAGTATCCTATCAAAAGGAGCATAATCAGGCAACCCTCTTGATCCATCTTGGCAGAAAAACTCAACATTTTCCAAGCAATATTTTGCGGCGTTTTTCTGCCCAAAATCTTTTAATTCGGGAATTCTTTCAATCCCGAAAACTCTGCCGCCTGGCCCGACAATATCGGCTAAAATTGCAGATGTCCAGCCCGAGCCACAGCCGATATCTAAAATTTTTTGGCCGGGCTTGGGCTTGAGCAGTTCAATCATAAAAGCAACAGTCAACGGCTGTGAATTGGTCTGGCCGTAACCAATCGGCAAAGGAGTATTAAAAGATTCTTTTCCAACTTCATTCTCAGGCAAAAAATCCGATCTCTTAATTTTATGAAAAGAATTGATAATGGCCGGCGTCCTTAAATAGCCATCACTGACTAATTGACTGATAAGTCTTTCCATATACAAATTTGGCAAATTCGCTGAATTAAATAATTAGCTTACTTAAATAGCAAAAACAGTAAAATAACAATTCCTAAAATAACCCGATAATAGGCAAAAATTTTTAAAGAATGGCTCTGTAAAAATTTTAAAAAATATTTTATGCATAAATAACCGCTTATCATTGAGCTGAAAAAACCGAAAATCAAGACTAAATAACTAAAATCGCCAATATTTCCGGAGGCCAAGTCAAATATTTTCTTCATACCGGCTCCAAAAATAATCGGGGCTGAAAGTAAAAAAGAAAATTTGGCGGCGCTTTCCCGTTTTAATTTCTGGCTCAAACCTGCTATAATAGTAATGCCTGATCGGGAAACACCGGGGACCAAAGCAATTATTTGAGCCAAGCCGATAATTAAAGAATTTTTCAATTTAATTTGGCTGAAATCCAAAACTTTGACAGAATACAAATCAACAAAGTATAGTACAATACCAAAAAATATAAGCATAAAAGCAACAATCACCGGATTGCGAAAAGTCATTTCAATCATATCTTCAAAAAAATAACCGGCAAAAGCTGCCGGCAAAGTGGCAAAAAATAAATACCAAGCCATTTTTTGGTCAATGTTATTTCGGTCAAATTTCAAAAAACTGCTTAAAAATGCAAATACATATCGCCAAATTTCTTTCCAAAAGAAAAAAATCAAAGATAACAGCGTGCCCAAATGCACTATAACATCAAAAAAAAGCTGATCAAAAAAATCAAAATTTGACAAATTGTGAAATAAAACCAAGTGACCGGAACTTGAAACAGGTAAAAATTCAGTCAAACCCTGAATTATTCCCGCTAAAATTGAATATAATATTTCCATACTTAATTCTTATCCCTTAATTCTTAATTTTAAAAACATGGACTTATCTTATATCATTATACCAATTATAGTTTTAATTTCCAGTCAGGTTCTAAAATTGCTGACTGACGGTATCAAGGGCAATTTTGACTTGCATAATCTTTTTGCAAGTTATGGCGGGTTTCCTTCAGCTCATACCGCTTTTGCGATTTCCATAACAACATTGGTTGGATTGCGTCATGGTTTTGACTCAGCCATATTTGGCGTAGCTTTAGTTTTTAGTTTGTTAATTATGCGTGACGCTGTAGCTTTTCGCGGTTTACTGGGCAAACAAGCAAAAATTTTCAATCAACTGATAAAAAAAATGCCAGAAACTGATAAAAAGAATACTCCTTTATTTCGGGAAAGAATGGGCCACAGTATTTTTGAAGTTACAGGCGGAATGATTTGGGGAGTTGTTTTGACTTATTTTTTAAGTTTGCTTTAAAATCATTAAAAAAAGTATTGGTTATAAAACAAATTCATCACACTTCTACCCCTTTACAATTACAATATTCTATAATCAAACCATAATTAATTTAATAAAAAACTTATGATGCCGCAAAAATCATCATGCACTTTCTACAAATATGCCACTGCTATTCTGCTTATTGCCATAATTGTTGCAGGGGCTTTAATTTTTGCAGATTTTTCCCAAAAATCAGCGATACAAAGCCGTAAAAACATAGTTGCCCAAATAGTTGAACAGGGTCTGGAAACCGGCAATATTGAACATCTGATAGACAAATATCTTGACCCCAACATTGAACTGGAATATCCGCCTAATTTCAATCTACCGCCTCACAATACCAATAAAGTATCGGGCATAGAAAATGCCAAAAAAATTCTTAAAACATGGAAATCAGACACCGAGCACCAAGTGGATATTATTGATATAATCAGCGAGGGCGACACAGTAGTTTTGATAATTAATATGGACCGGGTGTTCATAATGGATGATGAGACTATAATCCACGAAGATCATCCGGCTGTTTATTTTTTCAAATTTGCAAAAGGCAAAATAGTTAAAATCACCTGCCTTTTTGACGTGATTGAAGAAGTGGAAAAATTCAAAGAAGATAAATACTAAAAAGAATTGAACGAATCCCGTCAATTCTGTTAAGAAACTGACTCCTAAAAAACTATTTTAAATCCCCATTCACCTGAATGGGGATTTTTTAAAATTCAACTGTATTTTATCAAATTTTGTGGTGAGCAAGATAAATTTTATTTTTATCTTGACTATAGGTTTTTAAAATCGTATACTTTTAAATTTTTACTCCCATATTTTTAATCTCGCTATTTATCCATTTTTCCGCTTCTTGTTCGTCTTTCTCTATCGCCATTTCCACGCCTCGCTTGGCAATTTCAAGTAGGGATTTGGAAAAAACATGAGATTTTTGACCTTCTAAAATCATTTTTTCAATTTTCTTTTGTATGTGTGTTTCTAAAATTGGAACAATAACCTGTTTTGTATCATAAGGATAAATATATTGCTGTGCTAAACCTCTTGAGTTTCTTCTCGTTAATTCTTGACCGATTTTTGAATTAAGAAAAACAAGCAAATAAAATGGGTTTATTTTTCCAAACTTTGGACGAATTAGAGTTAAAAAACTACCAATAGTCGCTTTAATATCAGCGTTGTAAAGATTGGCTTTGCCAATATATGCTCCAACGGAATACAAAATAAGATCGTTTTTTTGAAGAATAAATTTTTTATTCCTTTCAACAAATTCATCTGTTGTATAAAGCGCTTCCTCATCTTTCCAAAAATTATCTACCGGAAAATAATTTGCGAGATGTTTCTGCGTGATAATAAATGTTTTGTTTTCAGTGCTCCCTGTTTCGTATGGCGGATTTGACGGATGCCCAATGAGTTTTGTTAAATTTTCTAAAGTAGCGAATCCACATTTATACTTTTTTACCGCTTCAATAATTTCCTCATATTTCGGCTGAAAATACTCCGCGTCAAAACGATTCGCTTCTTGCGTGTCGGAATAGTTTTTTACAAAAGCGAGTTCGTGTTTCGGCATCCAGTCCAAAAGTCCGAGTTCGGAAAGGAGTAATTGTTCGGCTTGGGAGTAAAGATTTTTTCCTTGATTGCTTAGTGTAAAATATTTTTCTACTAATTTTTGAATTACTTTTTGAAATTCGTTTTTAAGAACTGGTACAGGTACGCTTCTTACGGACTCTTTATCAATACTTAATGGAACAGCTCCTGTGATTCTCTGTTCAAGTAATAAACGACCATATTTACATACCAAAAAAACGTATAAAAAATAGTTGTTTAGATTGTCTTTTGGGCGAATCATAAATTGATTCATGCCCAAAGTTATTTTTTTATCTAACGGCGGAACAAGATAAACTTTTCCAGCATTACCAATTTTATTGATGATAATTTCGCCACCGAATACTTTTGTTTTCTTTAAAAAATTATATGCGTGCTCCGAAACATATTTAACATCATTTTCAAAATCATCTCTTTCAAAATCAACAGTTCTAATCATTAAAGCATAATCGGGCGAGTCCATGATTTCAACATTTCCGCGTAAAATTTCATAACTCCCGTTTGCGTGATAGTCGGTCAATATAGTTATGAGATTACCTAAACGATCATTGCTCTTTGAAGAAATAAGCTGTTCTGATTCAAGATAAAAAGGACGATAAAATTCAGCGTCCAGTCTAAAATTAGGAGTCATTATTGTTTTGCCTAAATTTACAACTGAATATTGCATAAAATTATATTTTGCTTTGTTTATGTATTATTGTTTTGTGTAATCTTTCTATCTCCCTGTACCCGTCTTTATCCAACGCTACGATTTGATGGTCAGCAGTTCTTTTGTATTTCAAAGTAATACCGTGATGTTTTTTGATAACCCCTTTTAAATCTATTGATAATTTTCCTCTGTGCTGTGATGCAAGATATGAACGAAGAATACTCCTTAATTTATCTCTATTTTTTGTAGAACCTCCTAAAAATTTTGAATCTTTATTATCCAAATCGGATAAAATTTTATTCTTATTTACCTGAAAAGCTCCTTTAGCTATAAAAATAGTATCTCCCATATTGCTTATTCCCTTTTTATGATGTATTGATATAGATATTGGCGGGATTGTGTGGTGGGTAATATTATTTCTCAAAGCAAAAATAAATAAACGCAGTGGTTCGTCAAATATCTTTTCAAATTTATTTTTTATATTTTGATTTGCACCCACGAACAAAAAATCTTTATATTGCTCCTCTATCAAATAAGCGGCTGCAACATAGTTATGAAAGAGTTTTATAAATTTTATAAAATAATTACGACTTCTAACTCTTGAAAGAGTTTTATTTTGGAATTTTTTGTTTCGAGAAATTGTCTCTTTTTCATATTTATTTATAAGCTTGATTAAATCTGTAAAATTCTCCTGCCATATATAGTATGTTATTTTTGATTTTAATATAAAATTATATCGCTCATAAAAAGAATGGTTCTCATATTCCTCTATTAATTTGCTGATTGATTTTCTATTTATATTCATAATTTACAATTGAATATTGCATAGTTATTTATCAATTAGTTCCAATTCTTTGCAAATATCATCAGTTGGCCAAATGGTTATTTTTTGAATATTAAACTTATCGTCCTTTATATTAAGAGTCAATTTTCTAAATTCACCTATAAGTTGCCGGATGTCCTTTGAATTTTCTTTATTTTGGAAACGATCCATAATATCATTTAAGATTTTATTATCCGCAATCCATAAAGAAATTTCAAAAGACATTTGATTTAATTCTTCATAATATTTCAGTAATTCGTCTTTGTCTAAGAATTGTTTTTCTTTGCCTCTAAATTTTATCCATTTAGCAAAAAATTTTGCTATAATTTCGGCTTTTTGTCTTTGTAATTGTGAAAATCTATACTCTTCTAGTTTTTTATCATATTCATGCTGAATTGATTTTTCAAGCCTAGATTTTATCCAAACAGAAAACAAGAATTGAATCAAGGAAACTAAAATAATTACGATAATAGAACTTCCGATAAGTTGCTGAATGCTGATTTGTATTATTATATTCTCCATACTTTACTTCCAAAAACTTAATTTTTCACTTTTTGCCCACTCAATAAACTTTTCCGCCACGCCGTCGGGCAATTCGCCGTCGTGGTTGTGCAGGTCGTGATTGATGACTAAATGTCCGTTTTTATCCAGCTTTGGCTGATTGTTGCCGTTTTTAAGAAAAACATATTCACCGGAATTGTCCTTGCCGGATTTCTCCGAAACCGCAAAGAAAATCGGATAATCCTCAACTTTCGGGCAAAGTTTATCGTCCCACTTTTGCACGAAAAGCACGCTGGTTTTTGTTCCGGTGTGCGGTTTAAAAGTGTTTACATGAAGTCCGACAACTGCCAGGATTCTGGCTTTTTCTGAAATATACTCACGGATGTTTTTGTAGTTTTAGTAAGTCTTTTTTCATAATTTACTACTAAATATTGCATGGTTATTTTTTAATTCTCATCGGTGATACTATATAATTTTATAGTCTCACATTTCCTGTTTTGTGAGACTATACTTTTTGATAGTCTAATGCATGACACTATAAATTTTTTTAATCTCACTTTTAACATTATTTGACAATATCAAGTAGTTTAATAAAGAAATACAGCTTATTCTTGCGCTTTTTATCCGATGAGATAACTCCGTTTTTCTCTAAAATCCCAATATATCTAAAAGCGCTTGCCTTTGGAATTTTAGAAATTCTAATAAAATCTTGGCTTTGAAAAATCGGCATAACAAAAAGCGCGTCAAGAATTTTGATGCTAAATTGCGACTTGGTCAGTTCGGTTATTCTCTGTTTTTTCTGCTCGTAAAGTCCGATAATTTTTTTGGCTTTGGCGATATTTTCTTTTGATTGTTCTATAACCGCTTGCAAGAAAAAGGTTATCCATCCGTCCCAATTATCATTTTTGGAAATATCAAGCAGTGCTCCATAATATTCGTCTCGGTGAGATTCCAGATACTCACTTAAATAAAATGACGGGTAGAAAATAGCTTTTTTGAAATACAAAAATAAAGGCATTATCATTCGTCCGACTCTGCCGTTGCCGTCTATAAACGGATGGATCATTTCAAATTGCGCGTGAACAATAGCCAGTTGCACGAGCAAGTCCTTTTCTTCAGCGTGGATATACTTTTCCAGATTAGACATCAAATCGGCAATTTTTTCAGCGGACGGCGGAACATAGGTTGCCTGCTCGATTTTCGCTCCGGGCTTTCCGATAAATACCTGCTGTCGTCTAAAATTCCCCCTGTCTTTATTTTCACCACGCACTCCCTGAAGTAAAATTTCGTGCGCTTTTTTGATAACTCTTATTGAAAACGATAATTTTTCCATCTCATCAATGGCCGCCTTTAACGCTTTTCTGTAATTTATGACTTCTTGGATGTCTTCGTATTTTTTCGTCTCTTTTTGGGGATTGGCTTCAAATTCCAAAACTTCTTTTAGTGTCGCTTGCGTCCCCTCAATACGAGAAGACAAAACCGCTTCATTGGTGGTCAATGGGCTCAAAAGCACGGAAGAATTGGGAATGTTTTGGAGTAACGCGTCAAACCTGCCAATTTCCACATTGGCTTTGCCTATCAGATGAACAAAAGACTCCCATTTTATATTTTGAACCGGTAAATTTTTCGGTGAGTAGTTATTTGTCATACTATTAAAATTTATTTCCAAAAATTTAATTTCTCTTTCTTTGCCCACTCAATAAACTTTTCCGCTACGCCGTCGGGCAATTCGCCGTCGTGGTTGTGCAGGTCGTGATTGATGACTAAATGTCCGTTTTTATCCAGCTTTGGCTGATTGTTGCCGTTTTTAAGAAAAACATATTCACCGGAATTGTCCTTGCCGGATTTCTCCGAAACCGCAAAGAAAATCGGATAATCCTCAACTTTCGGGCAAAGTTTATCGTCCCACTTTTGCACGAAAAGCACGCTGGTTTTTGTTCCGGTGTGCGGTTTAAAAGTGTTTACATGAAGTCCGACAACTGCCAGGATTCTGGCTTTTTCTGAAATATACTCACGGATGTTTTTGTAGTTTTAGTAAGTCTTTTTTCATAATTTACTACTAAATATTGCATGGTTATTTTTTAATTCTCATCGGTGATACTATATAATTTTATAGTCTCACATTTCCTGTTTTGTGAGACTATACTTTTTGATAGTCTAATGCATGACACTATAAATTTTTTTAATCTCACTTTTAACATTATTTGACAATATCAAGTAGTTTAATAAAGAAATACAGCTTATTCTTGCGCTTTTTATCCGATGAGATAACTCCGTTTTTCTCTAAAATCCCAATATATCTAAAAGCGCTTGCCTTTGGAATTTTAGAAATTCTAATAAAATCTTGGCTTTGAAAAATCGGCATAACAAAAAGCGCGTCAAGAATTTTGATGCTAAATTGCGACTTGGTCAGTTCGGTTATTCTCTGTTTTTTCTGCTCGTAAAGTCCGATAATTTTTTTGGCTTTGGCGATATTTTCTTTTGATTGTTCTATAACCGCTTGCAAGAAAAAGGTTATCCATCCGTCCCAATTATCATTTTTGGAAATATCAAGCAGTGCTCCATAATATTCGTCTCGGTGAGATTCCAGATACTCACTTAAATAAAATGACGGGTAGAAAATAGCTTTTTTGAAATACAAAAATAAAGGCATTATCATTCGTCCGACTCTGCCGTTGCCGTCTATAAACGGATGGATCATTTCAAATTGCGCGTGAACAATAGCCAGTTGCACGAGCAAGTCCTTTTCTTCAGCGTGGATATACTTTTCCAGATTAGACATCAAATCGGCAATTTTTTCAGCGGACGGCGGAACATAGGTTGCCTGCTCGATTTTCGCTCCGGGCTTTCCGATAAATACCTGCTGTCGTCTAAAATTCCCCCTGTCTTTATTTTCACCACGCACTCCCTGAAGTAAAATTTCGTGCGCTTTTTTGATAACTCTTATTGAAAACGATAATTTTTCCATCTCATCAATGGCCGCCTTTAACGCTTTTCTGTAATTTATGACTTCTTGGATGTCTTCGTATTTTTTCTTCTCAAAATACTGCAACACCATCTTATCATTCATGGCCATGGCAGC
>CAZCCC010000035.1:0-10570 GCA_964497245.1 uncultured Gammaproteobacteria bacterium
AAACAAAGGACCGAGGCTGTCAGACGCAAAACTAATTCCTTTAGGTTTATCCAGCTTAAGAAGAATCACAAATTTAGGATTACTAACCGGTCCGTAGCCGATAAAAGTATGAATTGTATCTCTACCATAACCACCAGAATCGTCAACCATCTGGGCTGTTCCGGTTTTGGCGGCTAAATAATATCCATCCACTTTTCCTTTTTTATCATAACCTTTTTCAACGACTGAAACCAACATACCACTTAATATTGATGCATTTCTTTGAGAAATTACCCGTCTGACCTCCTGTGGACCTATTTGCTCGCTTTCACCGTCTGGCTTGATTATCTCCGAAACAATATATGGCTTTGGTAAAATTCCTTGATTAGCAATAGTGGCATAAGAAGTAACCAATTGTAAAGGAGTAGCAGTAATTCCCTGTCCAAAAGAAGCCGTTAAATAATAAATAACTCCTTTCTTATCAAGTTGAGAAATATCACCTGGCACTTCCTTGTCTAGAGTAATACCCGTATTCCTTCCAAAACCAAATTCCTTGACATATTTATTAAAAATATCCTTTCCGACAAGTCCGGCAGCAAACATTGCTCCAGTATTTAAAGATTCTTCCAAAACTTCCGTCATTGTTTTTATACCATGAGCCTTCCGGTCAAAATTCCTTATCGTATAACCGCCAACTTTCAATTCCCCTAAATCTTCATAGGTTGTCTGCGGGGTTATTTTTTCTTCCTCAAGCGCTGCTGCCATGGTAATGGTTTTAAAAACCGAACCAGGTTCATAATCATAAAAAATGGCAGAATTGTTAAAATAACTTATATTTTCAACTTGGTTATAATTTTCCGGATCAAAATCTGGAAAATTACACATTGCAGTTATTGCGCCTTCTGGCTTCATTATAATTAGTGAAGCGCCTTCAGCCCTGAAATATTCATAATACTCTTTTAATTTACGACAAGCGGTAATTTGGACATGACGATCAATTGTCAAAACCAGATCATTTCCATCCTCAGCTTTCTGAACCGATCTTGGACCTATTGTTACAAAAAACCCCAAAGCGTCTTTTACTGACCTTATCATACCTGATTTCCCCGATAATTCTTTGTTAAAATATCCCTCTAAACCGTATTGACCGAAACTCTTGTCTTCCAATTGTTGAAAAAATCCCAAAATATGGCCGCCTATTCCGGATTCCGGATAAAAACGATGAATTTCAGGAAAAAAGCCTATTCCTTCAATTTCAAGATTGCGAATTTCATCCGCCTTGCTTCTGGTAATCTTGCCTTTGACCGGCTCATACGGATCATTTTCCTTACTTAAACGGGCCAGGATTATTTCTCTTTCTTCATCATTTAATTCCAAAATAGGAGCAATCAAATCAACCGTTTTTTGTGGATCATTAATTTTAATTGGTTCACCATAAACAAAATAATAATCACGGTTAGTTACTAAAGGATATAATTCTTCGTTTTCTCGGACATAAATCGAGCCTCTTTCGGGCAATAAGTCTTTATATACTTCATGTCTTCTCAAGGCCATTGAGGAATAGAAAGGATTTTGAATAATCTGCAGTATAAAAAGCCTGACTATTATTATTAACCCAAAAAATAAAATAAGCAGCGCCAGAATTAAAATTCTGCCACCAAAAAAAACACTTTGGTTAAATCTTTCTTTTGGTTTCAGCAACATTTGATAATTATATTGCCAATCGGTAAAATCCACAAAGCAGAAAAGGCTTGCTTTCTATATTTTATTATCTGGCAACTGCTACGGGAGTAGGCATTAAATATTCGGCTTCATTAACTAAAACCATTCCCAAATCATTAACTTTTTGATTAATATTTCCCATTGACTGCAGATTTAAAGCCTCAAGATTCAAATCAGACTTTTCTTCCTGAAGTTTTGAAATTTTATTTTCAAGATCCCTGATTTCATATCCTTTTGTTGCTAAATCATTCGTCTGGACCAAATAACCAAGTCCGAAGATTGCAACCAAACAAATTAGTGTTAAATTCATGATTTTGCAATTCACTCTAGATTTAATTTTTTTTGTTTTTTTTGTGAGACAGAAAAATTTTGACATATTTTTGTTTTTGATCCCCTGTGGGGATATTTTATTTTAATAACTTTTATAGTTTCTCGGCAACCCTTAATTTGGCGCTTCTGGCCCGATGATTTGAATCTATTTCCTCTCTTGAAGGCAGAATCGGTTTTTTAGTAATTATTTTTAGAGATTTTTTGTGACAACAGGTACAGATCGGAATTTCAATCGGGCAAATGCAGTCCCTTGATTCCTGAGTGAAAAAAATCTTTACAATCCTATCTTCCAAAGAATGATAACTGATTATCGCAAGTCTTCCTTCCGGTGCAAGCAGGGAAATCGCTTTGGGAAGCGCTTGTCTTAAATTCTGAATTTCATCATTTGTTACAATTCTTAGTGCTTGAAAAATTTTTGTTGCCGGGTTAATTTTTGAACGTTTCTTATAAAATCTTTCATAAATTCTCCCAGCAATATCAGCCAACTGATTTGCCGAAAGGATAGGTTCTTTTTTTCTTACTTCCACTATATTTTTGGCAATTGGCCCGGCTAATCTTTCTTCCCCGTAATTTTTAAAAATTTCTTGAAGATCTTTCTGGCTATAATAGTTAACTATATCGCCGGCAGTTTTTTCCAACTGCAGTCCAAAGCGCATATCCAGTTTTCCTTCTGAAAAAAAACTAAATCCCCTGTCTTTATCCTGAAGCTGACCGCTGGAAAGTCCCAAATCAATCAAAATCGCATCAATATTTTTAAATTTTAATTTCTCTGCTATTGCATCTAAATTTTTAAAATTGTCTTTAACCAGAATCATCTGATTACTATATTTTGCCAATCTTTTTTTTGCTGCCTTGTGTGCTTTGTCGTCTAAATCTATTCCAACATATTTTCCATTTTTGCCTATTTTCTTAAGGATTGCCTCCGCATGCCCACCTCCGCCAAGCGTACAGTCAATTATCCTGCTACCCAATCTTAGCTTTAAACTGCTGATTATCTGTTCAAGAAGTACCGGAATATGTAAATATGGCATAAAAATTTTAAATTAAACACCAAGCTCTCCTAAAGCCTCGGCAATATCCCCACTTTTTGTTTCTGTCCCATGCTTATATTTATTCCATTTTATCTCATCCCATATTTCAATTCTATTATAAAGTCCGGCAATTATAATTTTTTTATTCATTCCGGCATATTTACGAAGGTATTCAGGAATCAGCATTCTTCCCTGCTTATCAAGTTCAATATCCATAGCCCCAGCAAGCATCATTCTAGCAAAAGCCCTGGCATTAGCTTTGGCTATGGGTAAAGCCGCCAACTTTTCGGCAAGCCTATTCCATTCATCTTTTGTATATAAAGAAAGACAATTGTCTAAACCTTTGGTGACAACTGCCCCTTTGGATAATTTGTTACGAAATCTGGCAGGGACTGCCAGTCTTCCCTTTTGATCAATATTATGTTGATATTCGCCAATAAACATTTTACTTGAAATCTTATAATAATTTAACCTTAATATATAATTTATCCACTGAATTATAATTTTATCCCCACTTTTATCCACTTCTAACCACTATATAATTATTTTACTCCACTTTCATGCTATTGTCAAACACTTTTAAACACAACAAAAAATGGCTTATTTTGCCATTTTTTTAATAAAAATTGTATATTTTGTCAATTTATAATTATAATATGTGGATAAATTTAAATTATCTTTAATTTTTTTCTTATTTTTTTTACTATATCATTTAAATCAGTTTTAGCTTTCACTAAATAATCATATTTACCAATCGCTGATGCCTGTTCAAAAGATCCATGATCAGCTAAATTACTAAGAATAATTACCGGAATATTTTTTGTTTCATTATTTGTGGCAATTTCATTTAAAATAGAAAGTCCGTCAATATCTGGCAACAAAATATCAAGCAACACTAAATCAGGCTTCTCTTTTAATTTATCAAGAGCTTCCTGTCCGGTTTCAGCATTAATTATTAAAAATCCTTCGTCGGAAAGCTTTTTAGTCATTATTTCCATTAAATCTTTGTCATCTTCAACGATTAAAATTTTACTTGCCATAATCTAAAATTATTTAATTAATATCTTGAAATCTTGAAACCTTTGCATAATTATCAAAAAAGAATCTCTTTTTTATTGGAATTCCAGATAAAGCCTGCGGGTACCAGTATTTGTCATCATCCCACATCTTATCATAAGGTATCTGGTCAATTGGAAACCATTTTGGCAGACATTCTTCTGATTCTTGAGGAAGGCCGGAAAAATCCCTGCTTAAATAAATATAACATCTGGTATTATTTTTTGACAGCTCTTTTGGCCAGATAAATTCAATGTAGCCAAGTTCTAAAAATTTTAAAATTTTAATTCCGGTTTCTTCCTTAACCTCTCTAAGCATGGAATCTTTTAAAGATTCACCTTCTTTTACCTTGCCTCCGGGGCCATTCCACTTCCCTTCACCAAATCCCCTCTTTTTCATAATTAGTAGGACTTCAGAATTTTTATTTATCAAATAAGCCAGGGTGGTCATTGTCTTGATATTAAAAGACATATTTAATCACTATTCTTCTTTAATGTAATATTGGGCTCTCTGCCATAATACGGATTAATGAGATTCATTTTATCTTTTTTTTCATCTTTAAATTCCAGCGAATTTAAATTAAAGCCACTGTTAAAATTATTAAAGTCAGTTAGCCTTATTCCGGCAACGGGAATTTTAAGCGACCATGACAAAGCGTTAGCTGTAGCTATGCCAATTCTTAAGGCGGTAAAAGGACCCGGCCCTTGAACTACAGCTATTTTTTTAATTGACTGTAAATTGTATTTATTTTTATTCAATAAGCTGCTAATCTCAATAAGCAATTTTTCAGCCTGCCGATGTTTAGCAAGAAATTCTTTGCCGGCTAAAAAAACTTTATTTTCAGCTAGTCCAATAAATACTTTACTTTCATCTGCCGTGTTTATAAATAAAATCATAAAGACTATAGATATCTATTAAACCAGTCGGCAACAAGCGGATTTATTTTTTTTTGAAATTTATTACCGGGATCATCCGATCCGCGCCAAGTATGGGGAGCACCCGGAATAACTGTTAATTTTTTTGGCCCGTTCAAAAGCCTATAAGCTAATTTGGAATGGCTTAAAGAAACCGTATCATCTTTAGAGCCATGAACTATTAAAACCGGCAATTTAATCTTCTTTATCTGGGCCGGTGTATCATGTTTCAATAAATCAAAATAATAGTCAATTTTTATCCTATATTTCTTGCCTGTTCTTTTACTGAAGATATAAAAATATCCGAGTTTTTTCGCCTGTTTCATCTGATTTTTTACATTTTTCTCAATATTCGTTTTTTCCACCCCTCGCAAAACTACGCCTGCCAAATCAACCAGAACTTTAATTCTTTTGTCAGTCGACGCATAATGCAAAATAAGCTGCCCGCCCAGACTATGTCCGACCAGAGCAATCCGTTTAGCGTCAACAAAACTCTGTTTTGTTAAATAATCAACTGCTGACTTTAAATCATCAAGATATTGGCTGAACTTTATATCTTCAAGTTTTCCATAGCTTTTTCCCACCCCATTACCAAAATCAAAACGTAAAGACAATATGTTATCCTTAGCTAATTTTTCCGCAAGACTTTTTAAGTGCAGCTGTTCTTTATAGCCTTTGAAACCATGGCAGATTACAACCGCCGGAAACGGACCTGCACCTTTTGGCATGTTCAGAATTCCGACTATTTTTCTGCCTTTTTTATCTTCAAAAATAATGTTCCTGGCTTTCATTTTTGGTTAAGTTTATCAATAATGATTATCTTTCTACTTTCCAAAATATCATAAAGAAATTTATCGGTTATATCTTTTCTGTATTTGAATTCCTGCTCAGTCATTACGGTATAATTAATGTTTTTTCCAAGATCTTTCTCAAAGCTTTTAACCAACTTCTCTATTTTTTTTCTATTAATTTTCCCAACCAAAAGCATGTCTGTTACGAAATTTTCACTTCCTACAAAAATTCCGGTCAAAACAAAAAATTTAGTCTGGGACATCTTTTCAATTTGATCGACAAACTTTCTTTCTAATAAAAGCTGGGCCTTTAATAAAAGGGCTTTAAGTTCCGGATACAAAATAAAATCCGTATCAGTCAGAAAATATTTTTTTATTCCCTTACTTTTAGATTTATCCGGCTCTTTGGCTTCTTTTTCTTCTGCCAACTGAACCGATTTAATAATTCCAATTTTTTCCAAATTTTCCATTTCCCGCCTAATAGAGTTAAGCTGAACCTTTAACTTCCTGGCTAACTCCCTTAAATAGTACGGCTGTTTTGGATTATTTAAAAACAATCGTAAAAGATTAGTCCTTGTTTTTGAACCAAATAAGTGTTCAAGCATATTATACTATTATTTACCAAATATTTACCAAAAGCATTATTTATAGTATAATATAAAAGCTAATTGTTTACAAATTTCTACAAATGGAATATTTTGAACCAAAAATAAATCAGCTAATAACCGAGGGAAATAGCCGTCAAAAGAGGGTTGTCCGATCTTTTGCCACAAAGCCAACCAAAAGTTTATTAATAAAATTTGGAAAAATTTTTGGCTTAATTGATATTGAATCAAGTGACTCCAATATTGATAAGCTGGTTGATTTAATAATTGACGAAATAAAAAATAATTATTACTATTCTGCCGACATTAAAAATAAAAATATTTCTGAAATAAACATAACTAATCATTTTGAAGAAGCTCTAAAAAAGACCAATCTAAGTATTGCGTCTTTTTTAGAAAGTGAAAAAATAACCATTGATTTAGAGAAAGTGAACATTTTGGTTGCCGTTTCCTGCGGATCGGATATAAATCTGACATTAACAGGAAATATGGGAGTGATTATGCTTTATAACACGCCACCGATGAATTATAAAATAATTGACATTATGGATAATTTTTCAGGCAGTTCGGCTCCGGTTGATCCGTTAAAAATTTTTTCTCAAGTAATCAGCGGGAAAATTAGAAATAAAGATATTCTTTTTGTCGCCACTGACAATCTTTTTGATTATTTTTCTCTTGAAAAACTAAAAAATATCGTAATAGAAGGAACTTCGTCTGACAACTTGATTGATTTCAAAAAAACACTTGAAGAATCTTCTCCACAGGAAAGCTTTGGCTTAGTTTTTTTGAGGCTTGAAAAAAACAATTTAACCGCAAAAAAACCTATCAATTTAAAAAATGAATTCGATTACAAAGAAGCGGCGGAGAAAGATTCAATAAAAAATCTTTTAGATACCGAGAAGCAAACCCAAAAACTTCTAACACCTTCCATATTTCCAGAAATAAAAAAATATGTCGGAATATTAAGCAAAAATCTGCAGAATTATTCTGAAAATATAAAAAAATCAGCCGTATTATTCAACAAAAGAAAAGAAACTGCTGCGAAAAATCAATCAAAAACTTCTTTTGTGCCGCCAGAAGTAAATAGTGTAAACCGTAAAATTAGTTCTAACCTCATTTTTTCTAACAGCTCAAAAGAAATTAAATCCCTTAATAACCCTCCAATACAAAAACAAAAGTCTAACGGCAAGCTATTTGGCTATTTCGTCTCATTGGTCAATTTATTTCGCTTGAACAAGATTAGCAATAAAATTAAGGTCACAATAGAACCCTTGACTTCAGCTTACAAAAAAATGGTTGATTTCTTGAAAAATCAATTAATATCAAAAAAAATAATTGCCGGGCTTCTGTGTATATTTGAATTTTTTACCCATAGACTTAAGAAGCTGCCTTCTTCAAGTAAAATCTTATTAATAATAACGGTTATTCTCATGATTCTTTTTTCTCAAAGTATCATCTGGATTGGTACTAAAAATAAAAGAGAAAAAAATATTGAAAAATTCAATCAAATAATCATTGAGGTGGAAAACAAAAAAACCAATGCTGAATCCAGCTTAATTTATCGTGACGAAAATCAAGCTCGCGGATTATTGACTGAGGCCAGAAACATTCTATTAAGCCTAGACAATAATCCGCCTCTTAAATCACAAACTGAAAAAATTGAAATATTATTAAATAGTATAACAGAAAAAATCAACGAACTCCGCTACGCAATTGTAATAGAAGAGCCTGAACAGCTTATAAATTTTTCCGATCTCAGGCCTGAGGTTAAAATAGGACCATTTTTATTTTTTGTTGATGGAAATTTCTTCGTCCATGACCAAAAAAGCCAATCTATATTAAAAATTAATACAAACCAAAATTTAACAGAGATTAAAATTCCATTTAATACCGGCAAAATTTCTTTGGCAACGGCAATAAATAAAAAAGAGGTATTTTTATTGAATGAATCCAGGGCATCATTTATCTTTAATTTAGAAAATGAATCAATTAGCGATGCCGGAATTACCACAAGCAATAATTCAAATATTGCTGACATTGCCTTGTACGGTGAAAGGCTTTATTTTCTTGACTTTGCCAATAGTCAAATCTACCGCTATTTAAAAACAGCTGGCGGCTATGGAAGCCAAGATAATTGGGTAAGGGAAGAAATTGATTTTAAAGACGCCAAATCATTAGCCATAGACGGTTCAATATATATATTGAAAGAAAATGGAGAAATTTTTCAGATGATCAATGGCAGAAAAACCAATTTTAAGGCCGGTTTAATTGATCCAAAAGTCAAATCGCCAAATAAAATCAAAACAAATGAAAACTCAAAATATTTGTATATACTTGATCCACCGGAAAAAAGGCTGATAATAATTGGAAAAGATGGCAAATTGGTAAATCAGTACATCTCTGATAAATTTGATGACTTAAAAGATATTGTTGTCATTGAGGAGAAAAAAGAAATTTATTTTTTGAATGGCAACACAATTTTTATTGTTCCCTTATATCACCTTTAGTCTTTAACTAAAAACAACCCGCTTAAATCAGGTTGTTTTTAGTTACTAATTTTTCCGAATACAGCCAATTATTGATAACTATTATTTTTTATTTCAAAGCTACAGTAGCTCCAGCTTCTTCTAACTTCTTTTTAATCTCCTCGGCTTCTTCTTTTTTAATTCCTTCTTTAACTGTTTTTGGGGCTCCATCAACTAAATCTTTGGCTTCTTTGAGACCAAGTTCAGTAATTGCTCTAACAGCTTTAATTACTCCGATTTTATTATCGCCAACAGAAACCAATTCAATGTTGAATTCAGTTTTTTCTTCTACGGCAGCAGCCTCATTAGGCCCGGCGGCGGCAAAAGCGGCAACAGGAGCAGCTGCGGAAACTCCGAATTTTTCTTCCAATATTTTGACTAGCTCCGCCAAATCTATTACTGACATTTTTTCAATTTCTCCGACTATTGATTTAAATTTTTCAGGAACAACTAATTCCTCTTTTTTTTCTTCTGACATAATTTATTCTCCTTTGAACCTTTTTAAGGTTCAACATTATTATATTAATTTTTAGAATCTTTAACTGCATTAAGAACATAAAGAAGGCTGCGCAGATTGCCAGAAAGCACATTTACAAATCCTGAGACAGGCGCTTTTATTGAACCTATAACCATTGAAAGTAATTGATCTTTTGACGGAAGCTTGGATAATTCAATAATTTTCTCTCTGCTTATAAATTTACCCTCTATTAATCCCCCAATTATGTTTAAAGATTCATGGCTTTTGGCAAAATCCTGTATTATTTTAGCCGGGGTGACTTCATCTTTAATTCCAAAAACAGTCGCCACTTCGTTTTCAAGTTTTTTGGAACTTATATCATTTAGCCCTGATTCTTTAAAAGCAAGATTTATTAGTGTTTTTTTTGCGACTAAATAATCTATTTCTTCTTGACGGCATTTTCTTCTTAGCTCCTCTACTTCTTTTACTTTAAGCCCTCTAAAATTTATAAAGATCAATGATTTTGCTTCTTTCATTTTATCAGCCAACATCTTTACTGTTTCTTCTTTTTGCTGTTTAGTTTTTGGCATATAATTTTAGTTTATTAGCTTTTAAATTGTAATTTCTAACATAGAAAGCACTATCCAAAAGCCAACAAAAAACTGAGGACAAACCACAGTAAATAATTAATAAAATATTACCTGCACTGGGTTAACTATTTTAGCTAATTTAAGCAATTTTGTGCCCCAATGGTCTGTGGCTATTTATATTGTTTATTAAGTATATCAAAAAATAAAAAAATGTCAAATCTTGTTTCTTGAGAATTTAAAATAAGCTATCCAAAATTTAAAAAAAGCATTGTTTTTTTCCCAACATAATACATTATCAGAAATTGACGATTTTTCAGCTAATTTATCATTGTTCCATCAAAATGTTTCCCCGCTAAAAAATTCTTTAAATTATCAAGATCTGTTCCCTTCATTACGACCAAGCCTATACCCGACCGATAAGCCAACTTGCTGGCTATGGGATCAAAAGGCACATGGGCACCGGGAACCCATTTATTACCGACTATTTTTAAAAATTCAGACCAAGACATGCTCTTTTTTGGGATTGCATCTTTGAATCTTTTAGGATCTTTATCATAAACATATTTAATA
>CAZCCC010000036.1:0-9190 GCA_964497245.1 uncultured Gammaproteobacteria bacterium
GCATTATTGGCGCTTCGCGCCAAATATGTTGCGTTAGATTCTAGACTGAAACTTAAATAAAAAAATATAAGTATTATCAAACTTAAACATAAACGCCCCTTAAAAGGGGCGCTATGTTGTATTTATAATCTAAATTTTAATCTATTTTTCTTTTTCTTTTTCGGCCTCTAGCTTAAAGCCTGTTCCGGCAGGAATTAATCGGCCAATAATGACATTTTCCTTTAATCCGCGCAGATGATCAATTTTACCTTCAATCGCGGCATTAATTAACACTCTTGAAGTCTCTTGAAAAGATGCGGCGGATAAAAAACTAGAAGTTGAAAGAGAGACTTTTGAAATTCCCAAAAGTAATTCTTCTCCATTGGCTTCGGCTTGACTTTTTTTAATTTTTAAATTAGCCTCTTTGAGTTCGTCAAATTCAATTCTCTGCCCAGCCAAAAGATTTGTATCACCAGAGTCTTTTATTAAAATTCTGGAAAACATTTGTTTAGCAATCAGCTCAATATGGCGATTATCTAATTTCTGTCCTTGTGAAGAATAAATCATCTGTATTTCATCAATAATATAACGCTGAGTTTCTTCTTTTCCTTTTAGGCGGTACAGCTGGCGAAGATCAAGACTGCCATTGGTAAGAGGAGTACCTTTGACTACCAAATCTCCTTCTTTAACCATTAAGTAAAATTCCGGTGGAATCTGGTATATTTTCTCTTTATTATCTTTAACTGAAATTACGATTTTACCCTTTTTAATCTCAACAAATCCAGACCGCTTGGCTAAAACTTTTTCACCGTCTTTATTGAGCATTATTAAATCTTCTTTATTGACTTTTTGTTTATCCTTTACTTTAACGGCTTGTTTAGATTTTGCGTCTTTGCTCTCTTCCAAAGGATAAATATCCTGATCCAACTCATCATACATAACTTTAATCACTTTGGTACGATCTGATTTTAATTCCCCTTTTTTGGCATTTTCAAATTTTACCACTCCGTCAACTTCAGAGACAAAAGCTTTCATCTTTGGTGGGCGGGCTTCAAAAATTTCCTCAACCCTTGGTAAACCTTGAGTAATATCCAAACCGGCAACTCCCCCTGTATGAAAAGTTCTCATGGTAAGCTGGGTTCCTGGCTCCCCGATACTTTGGGCGGCAATAATTCCAACAGCAGATCCATTTTCAACCGGCTTATTTCTGGCTAAATCCCAGCCATAGCATTTTTGGCAAATACCGCGCAGAGTTTTACATTTCATTACCGAACGAACTTTTATTTCAGCAAGATCAAGTTCCTTAAGTTTATCTACTTTGAGTGAATCAATTATTTCTCCCTTATCTACTATTGCTTTTTTGGTTTTCGGATCAATAATCTTTTCTAGAGAATATCTGCCTTTAACCCTATCTATTAAATTTAAATTTATTATTTCACTATCTTTTTTGGTAATAACAACTCCTTCATCATCGCCGCAGTCATGCTCCCTGACTACTAAATCCTGACAAACATCAACCAATCTCCTAGTAAGATAGCCGGCATTAGCAGTCCTTAAAGCGGTATCAGATAAACCTTTTCTGGCTCCATGAGTAGAAATAAAATATTCCAAGACATCAAAACCTTCTTTAAAATTTCCCTTGACCGGCAATTCAATAATTTCTCCGGCCGGACTGGTTACCAATCCTTTAATACCTACTATCTGAATAAGCTGGCTCCAACTTCCTCTGGCTCCGGATTCAACCATGGTAAATACCGGACCATTAGGATCAAGGGTATTTTTACTCAATTTAACGATACTATCTTTCACTGCCATCCAAATCTCAATAATTTTAACATGCCTTTCGCTATCGGTTAAAAGTCCCATTTCATATTGATTTTCAACTTCTTCAGCCTCCAATTCTCCTTTCTTAATAATTCCTTTCCTTTCTTTTATTTTAGGCATGTCATCCATTCCCCATGAATAGCCCGACAGAGTAAGATAACAAAAACCCAATTCTTTTATTTTATCTAAAAGTATTGCGGTTTCATCAACACCGAAAGACTCCAAAAAATCGGCTATCAGTTTAAGCAGGCTTTTACTGTCTAAAACATAATTTTGGAAAGGATAATCTTTGGGCAAAACTTGGTTAATTAAAATTCTACCAACCGAAGTTTCAATCATTTTGTCTTTAATTCCGGCTGCTTTAAATTTAGGTAAAAGCCATTCATCCGCTCTTATTTTTATCTTGTCTTGAATATTTATATTTTTTAAGTTATAAGCTAAAATCGCTTCCTGACAATCGGAAAAAATCTTTACTTCTCCAGAATTTTCTTTAACTGAACTTAAATAATAACAACCCCAAACAATATCCTTGGTCGGCCTGGCTACTGGATCACCAGTCGCCGGCTTTAAAATATTTTTTGAAGCAAGCATTAAATTAGCCGCTTCCCACTTTGCCTTTTCAGTTAAAGGTAAATGAACGGCCATCTGATCACCATCAAAGTCGGCATTAAAAGCCTCACAAACTAAAGGATGGACTTGGATCGCTTTTCCTTCAACCAAAATCGGCTTGAAGGCCTGAATTCCTAAACGATGAAGGGTTGGCGCACGATTCAAAAGCACATGTGAATCTTTCACTATTTCTTCTAAAATATCCCAAACTTCATTATGTCCACCTTCAATAAATCGATTCGCACTCCTTACATTATGAACATATTCGCGTTTTATTAGCTGACTGATTACAAAGGGTTTAAATAATTCCAAAGCCATTCGTTTCGGCAAACCACATTGGTGTAATTTCAATTTAGGCCCCACTATAATGACGCTACGGCCGGAATAATCAATTCTTTTTCCCAATAAATTCTGTCTGAATCTTCCTTGCTTCCCTTTCAAAATATCAGCTAACGATTTAAGCATTCTTTTCTGACCAGTAGAAGCAACAACTGTTTTTCCATGACGGGCGCTATTGTCAATCAAAGCATCAACCGCTTCCTGAAGCATTCTTTTTTCATTCCTGGTAATTACTTCAGGTGCATTTAATTCCTTCAACTGCTTTAGCCGGTTGTTACGGTTGATGATTCTGCGATATAAATCATTCAGATCGGAAGTGGCAAAACGCCCTCCATCCAAGGGAACCATTGGACGAAGATCTGGTGGAATTACCGGAACAGACGTTAAAACCATCCATTCTGGACGAATATTGTTATTATTAAAATTTTGGGCAAGCCTTAATCTTTTCAAAATTTTATCTTTCTGAGGATTTTGATCATCTTGAAGTTGTTGCTCCATTTCAACAATTAGCTTATCTAAATCTATTTTTTCCAAAAGATACCTAATTGCCGCACCGCCGATTCCAGCATCAAAAATATGACCATATTTCAATGATAAATCTTGATAAACATGTTCGGAAATAATCTTTAAAGGTTTCAAATCCTTCAATTCCTGCTCAGCTAAACGAAGGATACTTTCCAATTCTTTATTTTTCTCATTTTTGGCATTTTCTAAAATCAAAGCTTCTTTTTCAAAATCCAACTCCTTTTCTTTTTTATCTTTTACCTCCTGCCCAGTTTTAACCTTAAATAAATTCAATTGCCGACTGAAATCATCCTCGATTTTTTTCTTTTTAACTTTAAACTCCTGTTTTATCTGGTCTATTGTTTCTTTTTTTAAATCTTCATCAACATCGGTAATTATAAAATCGGCAAAATAAATCACTTTCTCCAAGGCTTGTGGGGATAAACCTAAAATTAAACCAATCTTTGAAGGAACTCCCCGCAAAAACCAAATATGTGAACATGGGGTCGCTAAATCAATATGACCCATTCTTTCTCGCCTTACAATTGAGCGAGTAACCTCAACTCCGCATTTATCGCATACTATCCCTTTATACCTTATTTTTTTGTATTTTCCGCAATAACATTCCCAATCTTTAGAAGGCCCAAAAATTTTTTCACAAAACAAACCATCTTTTTCCGGCTTCTGTGTCCTGTAGTTGATTGTTTCCGGTTTTATAACTTCTCCATGAGACCATTCTTGAATTTGATCGGGTGAAGCCAAAATCAGCCTTAAAGAATCAAAATTAACCACTTTTTTTTCTTCGCTCATATGCTAATTAATTTTATTATTATCTTCTTCTTTTTTATTTGAAATTTTCTGCTCCTTTTCTCCGGCAAGCTCCTGTTCGTCGTTGTAGTCTTTTCGGCGGCTGTCTTTATTATCTTCAATATCCTGAAAAAATCCTTCTTTAATAACTTTATTGTCTTTCATTACTTCAATGTTTAAACACAAACCATTCAGCTCGCGCAATAAGACATTGAATGATTCCGGCACGTTCAATCTTCTAATAGATTCTCCCTTAATTATTGATTCGTAAGCTTTTGATCGGCCAGGGACATCATCAGATTTGATTGTTAAAATTTCTTGCAGGATATTGGCAGCTCCATACGCTTCCAACGCCCAAACTTCCATTTCACCGAAGCGCTGACCGCCAAACTGAGCTTTACCGCCCAAAGGCTGCTGAGTAATAAGAGAATAAGGTCCAATTGACCGTTGATGAATCTTATCCTCAACCATATGATTAAGTTTCATCATATATATTTTTCCGACTGTTACCCGATTTTCAAAAGGCTCTCCGGTCCTACCATCATAAACCGTCATCTTTCCATCAGAAGAATAACCGGCGCGTTCAAGTTCTGATTTGATTATTTCTTCAGGAATTCCATTTAAAACAGGCGTTTTAACTTTATAACCCAACTTTGAAGCAGCCAAACCAAGATGAGTTTCCAAAATTTGTCCCAAATTCATTCTTGAAACAACACCCAAAGGACTTAAAATAACATCAACCGGTTCTCCATTTTCCAAAAATGGCATATCTTCAGCCGGCAGAACTATTGAAATAACTCCTTTATTTCCATGACGGCCAGCCATTTTGTCACCGACTTGTATTTTTCTTAAATTGGCAACCGATACCTGATACATTTTTATTACTCCGGAGGAAAGCTTATCACCGCTTTCTCGGCTAAAAACTTTTATATCAACTACTTTGCCTTTTCCGCCATGTTCTAGATAAAGGGAGCTATCTCTTACATCCCTGGCCTTTTCTCCAAAAATAGCTCTTAATAATTTCTCTTCGGCAGAAAGCTCCGTTTCACCTTTGGGAGTTATTTTACCAACTAAAATGTCTCCCGAAGAAACAGAGGCTCCAAGTCTGATTACTCCTTCGGAATCAAGGTCTTTTAATTTTTCTTCTCCAATATTAGGAATATCAGAAGTCACGATTTCAGGCCCGAGTTTTGTATCACGAACTTCTATTTGAAAATCTTCAATATATATAGAAGTATAACGATCTTTTTGAACCACTCTCTCTGACACAATAATAGCATCTTCATAGTTATATCCTTCCCAAGCCATAAAGGCAACCGTAATATTTTGACCTAAAGCCAACTCACCGTGGTCAGTAGCCGGACCATCAGCCAATACGTCTCCTTTTTTTACTTCTTGGCCTTTGGTCACTATTGGCCGCTGATTAATGCAGGTTGAAGCGTTGGAACGGACAAATTTATTCAAACGATATTCCCTTATAGCTCCACCATCATCTAAAATAACTATTTTATTTCCTTGAACTTCCTTAACAATGCCGGAAGTTTTACAAACAATAACATGACCGGAATCTTGTGCCGCTTTTCCTTCCAAACCGGTGCCGACTATTGGAGCATCGGGATTAATACAGGGCACAGCCTGTCTTTGCATGTTGGATCCCATTAAAGCCCTTACAGCATCATCATGTTCTAAAAAAGGAATTAAAGAAGTGGCGATACTTACAATTTGATTTGGTGCCACATCCATATAATCAATTAGGTTTACACTTTCAATTTCCGGTTCTCCATACTTCCTCACTTCGGCCCTTTCAACTAGAAAATAACCATTTTCATCAATCGGGATTGTAGCAGCGGTGGTAACCGAGTTTTCCGTTTGAAAAGCAGTTAAATATTTAACCTCATCAGTAACCCTAGGCTTAATTGGGATTTTTTTTATTTCTTTGCAATTCTCTAAAGCCTTTGCTAGTTTTAAATTAATTTGCTGTCCGGCCTTTACAATAACCTCATTATTTTTTTCATTTATAATATCAGTTCGTGCTATCTCGCCTTCTGTTTCTGAAGCAATATTTTCAACATCGTGCTTTACTCGGCGATAAGGAGATTCTATAAAGCCATACTCGTTAATTTTTGCATAGCAAGCCAAGTGTCCAACTAACCCGATATTAGGTCCTTCGGGCGTAGCTATCGGACAAATCCTTCCGTAATGAGTGGAATGAACGTCTCGAACGTCAAAACCGGCTCTTTCCCGTGAAAGACCGCCCGGACCCATTGCTGAAAGTCTTCGTTTATGTTCCAATTCCGCCAAAGGATTAGTTTGATCCATAAACTGGGAAAGCTGGGAAGACATAAAAAACTCTTTAACTGCTCCAATTACCGGTCTGGCATTAATTAAACGGTTGGGGTTGACATCAGAAATATCATAAGTACTCATTCGATCGCGAATGATTCTTTCCATACGAGCCAAACCAATTCTGAATTTGTTCTGCACCAATTCTCCAATAGCTCTGACGCGCCTATTACCCAAATGGTCTATGTCATCAGGATCTTTTTGGGAAATATTAAGACGGATTATTTCTTTAATAACATCAACTAAATCTTGAACTCTTAAAACTCTGTTTTCTTGGGTGATTGGAATATCATTCCCAAAACGTTGATTTATTTTATAGCGGCCGACATTACCAAAATCATAGCGGTCAAAATTAAAAAACATTGCATAAATTAAAGACTTGGCATTGTCAGAGGTCGCCAAATCTCCCGGCCTTATTCTTTTGTAAACTTCAATCAATGCCTCAGCTTCGTTATCGGAAGGATCTTTTGCCAAAGTATTTTGTATGTAAGATATTTCCGGATGAGTATCAACATCTTTAAAGAGATCAGCAATTTCATCATCATTGCCTGAACCAAAAGCTCTTAACAAAGAGGCGGCTGAAATTTTTCTTTTTCGATCAATTTTAACCCATATAATGTTGTTAATATCAGTTTCAAATTCAAGCCAAGAGCCGCGATTAGGAATAATTTTTGCGCCATAATAACGGCGCTCGCCATAAATTTCCGATGTAAAAAATATCCCGGCGGAACGTATCAGCTGGGAAACAACAACCCTTTCAATGCCGTTTATTATAAAAGTTCCCCTATCAGTCATTAAGGGAAAATCGCCAAGATAAACCTCTTGCTCAATAGATTTATCCATTTTTCTATTAAGTAATTTGGCTTTAACCCGCAGTGGCGCTTCATAACTCAAATTTTTCTCTTTGCTAGTAACCTCGTCAAACTTCGGCTCATCAAGATAATATTTTCCAAACCATAGTTCAAAGTCCCTGCCTATAAAATCTTTTATCGGCGAAACTTCAGAAAAAAGTTCTGATAACCCATAACGTAAAAACCAATCATAGGAATCTTTTTGAACTTCAATTAAATCAGGCATTGATATTGCCTCTTTTAAAGGAGTGAAAACTTTTCTTGAAAAATTTTTGGTGGACATATTTATCAATAATTGTTATGAACACAGAGGGCTAAAAACAACAAAAAATTTCTCCCAACCAGAGAGGATGCGAGTTTTTTGGATTTCTGTTATTTATTTTGAGGAAGAAAAAAGCCCACTATTTATATTTTTAAAATAATTTCGTTAGTTGGATAGCGGGAAATAAAAATCAAAAATACTGAATATAACTTCAAAATATTAACAAAATTTCTAAACTTTGTCAAATACTTTAAGTTAATAAAACTACTATAGATAAAATATCTAATTTTAGCCAAAAAAATAAAAAATAAACTATTGAAAAAAGTTTTCCACAAGTTATCCATGGTTAGCAAAATTGGAAAAACAATATTTTCTTTAAAATAAAGGGTATTAACCGCATAAATTACCCCGCTCCCTTCTTGCTTAATGCAATCACGATGTAAAATCGGGATTTTTTGACCCTTTTATTTCTTTTGAAATTTTTCCAGAATCTCCCTTGCTTTATCCTTTCCTCCAAGCCCAAAAGCCAATCCTCCAGCCAAAGAAAACATAAAAACCAAACCGGTAAAAAGTATCTGAATCATTTCTTTGGCTACACCAAGCTGAACAAGGGCAGCCATAAAAGTGAAAATTAAAACCGCCCATTTAGCTGCATTGGAAAAAAAATCAGCTGCTGACAAATTAGCGGCAACTGAAGATTCTTTAACTAAAGTTTTTATCAAATTACTTACAATAAAACCGACGATTAAAATAACTACAGCAATAATAACATTTGGAATATACATCACAATTTCCCTCAAAAAATCCGATATCTGTCCCAAACCAAGCATATCGGCGGTAGCCACTAAAACAACAATATATAAAAGCCATGTTATCATAAGGCCAAACATTCTGCTTATTTCCATCTTTAGACCTACTTTTTCCAGCATTTTTTTTATTCCCGTGACTTCAACTGCTTTATCAAGATAAACCCTTTTAACTATTCTTGAAACCAATTTTCCCACTGCATCAGAAATAAACAATCCAACAACAAAAATAATTACGGCTCCAACAATATTCGGCACCAAATCAATAAATTTGAACCAAACTTCTTTAAAAGAATTCGTTAAAATTAATCCCCAATTGTTTAAAATAGACATATTACCTCCTTTAGAAGCTAGGCGCTAATTTAAGCAGTAGCGCCGGTAGCAAGCATTAATTGAGTAATTGCAAATGAAGCCAAGGCATAGGAAATAAATATAATAACTAAACCAATAACTCCGGCAGAAATAATTTTTTTTGCTTGACTAACCTTTTCTTCACTACCTCCGGAAGTCATCCAGGTAAAGCCTCCATATAATACAATAATAATTGAGAGGATTCCCAAAAAACCAAATAAAACTCTCACTATAGCCATTATCCCCTCTCTGATATCTTTTGTTCCCAAGCCGGTATAAGTTCCATAATTTAATCCGACATCCAATGTTGCACCTAAGGCCGGCACCACTGTTAAAGCAAAAATTGCTATAAAAACAGCTGGGAATATAATTTTTTTCATTTTTTTATTCTACTTTAGTTTATAAATTGTATATTTAATCTGTTTTTAATATAGCACAAAATATAAATTATAACAAATTTTAAGGGCTTTAGAAAGCAAATGGAACAGCCTTGAATGATATTTCAATGAATTTAT
>CAZCCC010000037.1:0-9131 GCA_964497245.1 uncultured Gammaproteobacteria bacterium
TTCAAGGCGAAAAGAGGGTTTTATTATTGGTAGGTTTTAATTTTTTGGAAAAAATAGCCAAATTGAATTAAATTTGCTATAATTTTTTCATGATTTTAAATTCTAGAAATAAAAAAATAATCATTATTTTGCCTGCCATTATTATTAGCGTTGTTGTTTATTGGTTGTTTACAAAGGATTTTACAACTGACAATAAGCCGAATTACGGAGTAACTTTTAGCAAGAAATATGCGGTTGATTTGGGGTTAAATTGGAAAGATGCTTATCTAGCCATTATAAATGATTTAAAAGTTGATAATATTCGTTTGATTTCTTATTGGGATGAATCTGAAATAGCCCAAGATTTATTTTATTTTGATGATTTAGATTGGCAGCTTGATCAGCTAAAAGACAAAGATATTAATGTAATTTTAGTTGTTGGCAGGCGGGCACCGCGTTGGCCAGAATGTCATGATCCGTTATGGATTGCTGATTTATCATTGGAATCAGTTCAGAATCACCAGCTAAAATTCGTTCAAAAAGTTATTGAGCGCTATCGTGACAATCAGATAATAAAAGCATGGCAAGTTGAAAATGAACCGTTGTTTGGCTGGTTTGGAGAATGTCCGAAACCTGATAAGAATTTTTTAATTAAAGAGATTGAACTTGTTCGTTCTCTTGATAATAGTCCAATAATAATAACTGACAGCGGCGAACTTAGCCATTGGCAAAGTGCTGCTTCGGTTGCAGATGTTTTAGGAATAACAATGTATCGAATTGTTTGGAATAAGACTTTTGGATTTTGGGATTATTTTTTTGTACCGGCCTCAGCTTATCGTTTTAAAGCTAATTTAACAAAATTTTTAAACAAAAATTTGCAAGATATAATTATTACTGAATTACAGATGGAACCATGGACAATGGATCGCAGGATGTCCGAACTTACTATAGAAGAGCAACAAAGATCTTTTACTCTAAAGAAATTTAAGGAAAATGTAAAATATGCAAGAAAGGCCGGTTTTGACCAAGTTTATTTTTGGGGGGTTGAATATTGGTATTGGCTTGATCAAAAAGGCTATCCCGAAATATGGCAGCAGGCTAAAATATTATGGAAATAGCGTATTTTTTCTATGAATTAGTATAAAGCTGAGGCTTGTAAAAGCCTCGTTTTATTGGTAGAATGTATTTATGTCAGGCAGTAAAAGAAATAAATTTAATTGGGCGGTTATTGGTCATTTGAATATTATAAATTATCTCCAAAATAGTATAGATAATTCCAATATTTCGCAAGCATATTTATTTGTTGGACCGAGTAATATCGGAAAAACCTTGGTTGCAGAATATTTTGTCGATTCTTTATTCTGTGATAATTTAAAAACAGATCAAGCCGTAGTCCCTTGCGGTCAATGCAGTTCTTGTCAGCAAATAAAAAACAAGATTCATCCTGATATTTTTTATCTTAAGAGGGTTGATGATGAAAAAACCGGAAAGCTAAAAAAAAATATTGGAATTGGTCAGGTTAGAGAATTGCAGAACAAATTAAGCCTTCATTCCTTTTTGGATTCTTACAAGATCGGAATAATTTTTGAGGCGGAGAAACTAAGCCAGGAAGCTGCTAATTCTCTTTTAAAATCTCTGGAAGAACCAACGAAGAAAACAATTTTTATCCTTTTAACAAATAATGCGGATATCCTGCCAAAAACGATTTTGTCCCGTTGCCAAATTTTAAATTTCTTGCCGGTTAGAACTAAGGATATTAATGATTATCTTTTAAACCAAAATGTTGATCGAAAAGATTCTAAAATAATTTCAGGAATCTCTTTGGGTCGTCCGGGAATTGCAATTAATTATTCAGAAGACAATGAGAGTTATTTAGAATTTCAGGATCAAATCAAGCAATTTATTTTTTTAATAAAAAAAAATAGTTTATTGGATAATTTCAGGTTAATTGATGATTTGACAAAAAATAACGATATTAATACATTGAAAAATCTTCTTGACATTTGGATTATGGTTTTGCGTGATTTAATTTTAGTTAAATGCGTTGGGCAAAATCTTGCAAGCAACCATAAAATTTTGTCGGAATTGAATCAGCTTGCTGATTTGTACTCAAGGCAAAAGTTATTTGAATTGCTGGAAAAAATCTTTCAGGTAAAAAAATATCTTGAAGCTAATGTAAATTCTAGACTGACTTTGGAAAATTTTGTTTTAAATTTTTAAATAAAAAATTATGAAAAAATTAACTATTTTTTTATTGATTGGCTTGGCAGTATTCAGTGGCTGTGTAATAAGTTTTGGCTCAAAAAAAAGCGCCGGTACTGCTGGAGTTTTTAAATCTTTTGACAAAGGTAATAGCTGGACGGAAAAAAATTTGTTTTTACATTCCGGCGGTGTTGGAAGTATTGCCGGAATAAATGTTGTTAGCCTTAATTTTGACCCTTCGGATAATTCGGCTGTCTATCTTGCTTCTGATTCCAGCGGATTATTTTATAGTTATGACGGGGCAGACAGTTGGCTGAAGGTGAGGCAGATTGGCAACGGAAAAATAGAGTCAGTGGCAATTGATCCGATAAATAAATGCATAATTTACACCAGTTTTGCTAATACCATTCTAAAGACAATTGATTGTGGCCGAAGCTGGTCGGAAGTATATATTGATACCAGGATTGATAAATCAATTACGGCTTTAGCAGTAGATAATTATGATAATTTAATAATTTATGGAGGAAATACGGCAGGCGATATTTTAAAAAGTGTAAATGGCGGCGGAAATTGGCAGGTAATTGCTCGGTTTGAAAATCCGATAAAAAAAATAATGATTGACCAAAATGACACCAGAATTATATATGTACCAACCGATAGAAAAGGAATTTTTAAAACTACAAACGGCGGAAATGACTGGAAAGAAATTAATGACGGCTTAAGGCAGTATTCCGGCTCTTTTGAGTATAAAAATTTGATTTTTGATCAAAGCACCCGCAATAATTTGCTTTTAGTTGCTAAATATGGATTGCTTTGGACTGAAGATGGCGGCGAGACTTGGGAGCCGATACCCTTAATTACTCCGCCGGCAACAACCGATATATATTCAGTAGCCATTAATCCTCAAAATAATTTAGAAATTTATTATACGACAAAGTCAACTTTCTATAAAACTACTGATGGCGGTAAAAATTGGATTACCAAAAGGTTGCCAAGCGCTGCAGTTCCCGCCCATATGGAAGTTGATCCTAAAAATCCGAATATCATTTATCTGGGATTTTTTAATCCTTCTAAAAAATAATAAAATTTATTATGGATCAAATTATTGAAATACATAAAACAGAATTTGAGAGAGTTGTTGAAAATTTAAAATCCGATCTGTCTACGTTAAGAGTTGGCAGAGCCAATCCGTTAATGGTTGAGAATATTTTAGTGGAGGCTTATGGTGCTAAAACGCCATTAAAGCAGATGGCCTCAATAAGCGTTCCGGAAGCAAGAACAATTTTGGTGCAACCGTGGGACAAGGCAATTATAAAAGATATTGAAAAATCAATTATTGTTGCCAATATTGGTATTAATCCGGTAAATGAGGGATCTCAAATCAGATTAACTATTCCTTCTTTGACTGAGGAAAGCAGAAGAGAGTTGGTAAAGTCGGTTGGAGAAAAAATGGAAAAATCAAGGATTATTATTCGTCAAATAAGAGATAAAATCAAAGATGAAATAAATAAAAAGCAAAAAGCCGCTGATATTACCGAGGACGACAAATACGATTTGCTGAAAAAACTTGATGAAATTGTAAAAATTTATAATGAAAATATAAAAGAGGTCGGAGATAAAAAAGAACGAGAAATAATGATAATTTAAATTATGATTTTAACACTAGTAGTATTTTTTGCCGTTTTAGGCATTTTAGTTTTAGTCCATGAACTTGGCCATTTCTATGTAGCCAGGAAATTTGGAGTAAAAGTTGATGAATTCGGACTTGGTTTGCCGCCGAGGATTTTTGGGTTATACAAAGATAATTTTGGAAAATGGAAAAAAGTCGGATTAAAATCGGAAAACACATCCAAAACAATCTGGTCCCTTAATTGGATTCCTTTGGGCGGTTTTGTGAAAATAAAGGGAGAGGATGGCGGAAATCGAGAAGACGAAGACAGTTTTATAAAAAAAAGCGTTGGTAAAAGAATGGCGATAATTTCGGCTGGCGTATCTATGAATTTAATTTTGGCAGCTGCTATTTTTTCAGTGTTGCTTGTTATTGGTTCTCCGCAGGTAATTGACAACCAACAGCTGATGCCTTTTGCAAAAGTCAAAGGCACTCAAGTAAGGGTGATGGATGTGTTGCCTGAATCACCAGCGGCTAATATCGGTATTGAAGTAGGAGATTCAATTATTTCAATTGATGGTCAAATAATTGGCAGCATAAGTCAGGTTCAAAACTATCTAAGTCAAAAGGCCGATATAAATGTTGATTTGAAAATTGAAAGAAAAAAAGAAATTATAAAAAAAGAAGCAATTCCTGGATTAATCGGAGAAACAGGTCGTGCAGGATTAGGGGTTGCTTTAATTGAGACTGGCATTGTTTCATATCCATGGTATCTTGCGCCTTTTTATGGCATTTGGGAAACTGCGAGAATGGTTTTTGGAATAATCGCCGGTTTTTATTTGATCATAAAAAATTTAATTATAGACCAGAATTTAATCGGCGAAGTCTATGGCCCTGTTGGTATTGCCAGTCTTGTCGGTGATGCCGCTCGTCTCGGATTAATTTATCTCCTGCAGCTTACCGCTGTTTTATCAGTAATTATCGCAGTAATTAATTTTTTGCCTTTTCCGGCGCTTGACGGCGGTAGAATATTTTTTCTTTTAATTGAAGCAATACGCAGAAAGCCGGTTAATCAAAAAATTGAAAATGCTGTCCATAATATAGGATTTGCTTTGTTAATGCTTTTAATATTGGTGGTAACTTTTAATGATATCGCTAGAGTTTCTTCGGGGCTTTTTGGATGGTGGGATAAAATTTCTGGATTATTTTAGAGTATGAGGATAATTATACCTTTTGATTTTAAGGATAATCTTAAGAATTTTATGCGTCGGGCGGGCTATGCCGTTTTTGATGATCCCAATACCGGTAAAACAAGCTATACTAAAAGACTTAGCAGAGACTATTATCCGCGATTTCATGTTTATGTTGAAACTAATAAAGACAACCGCCAATATATTAATCTTCATCTTGATCAAAAAAGACCTTCTTATGCTGGTTCATCGGCTCATAATGCGGAATATGACGGCGGACAGGTGGAAATTGAAGGTAATCGCCTAAAAGGATTAATTACCAATCAACTGAATAACCAAGGTCAATCTAATTCAGGAGAAAAGAAAAGATTTTGGAATAAATTTTTCAGTTAATTTTTATTTTTTTAAAAATAACCATATTCTATGAAAAAAATCAAAATTATTTATCTAGCAGTTTTAATAAGCATGATCTTTTTTCCAATTTCTGTTTTTGGAGTAGTTGAAAATCCGCTTTTAAATTCTCTGCCGATAATTCAATTTGATGATAATAATGAAATTTATTTGGCCGGCGAAAAAATAGAATTACCGGAAGTTGATTTCAGCATAACAATTCCACAAGGCTACACAGCAAATATTGTTGATGGAGTTATACATCTTTTTGAAGACGAAAATGATAATCAAGAAATTACAATCAGTTTTTTTTCGACAGCCACAAGCTGGACATCCGGCGATGCGATTAAACATTTATATTCCCTTACTTCTTACTCTATTTCATTACTTTATTCAATTTTTAGTGGATTTTTTCAGACAGAAGAAGATGGATCATTTTTAGATTTTATTTCAAAACTAAGTAATCCAAGTTATCAAGATATTCAGTTGTTTGGTAAAAATGCTTCAGTTTCAATATTCCCCAGCTTTTCTAATAGTGATTCGGAAGTAAATTTCATGTATATATATTCGATTGTTGAAAAAGGCAATGCAATTATGATAAATATTAATGATAATGATTTAATTCAGATTTTGACTAACCATATTCAGTGGAACCCTAAAGCCAAAACGTCAAAAAATCATGCTTCTCTTGAAATCACTGGGGTTGGGAATTTTTTTGTAAATGTTAGATTTCCCTGGTTTTTAGGTGATATTTATTTATCACAAGATATTGGAGAAGTGATACTTCACGAAAATAAGCCAAATATTTTTGTAACCCTAGAAGAGTTAGATTTTTATGATGAAATGTATGAGGAAAATCATGATATTGAAAATTTTTTTCAATCATATGAATTCAGCGATTACACAATAAAAAAAACAGGCGAAGTTATTAAAGAAATCAGATACGATTTTTTTGATATAAAAGTTATATCTCGTTTAATAAGCAGATCAAAAATTGCTCAATTTGCCGATAAAAAATTTGCAGTATCAATGATAATGGTGGGTTTAACTGAAATTGAACAGCAAAACGCTTTGAATGATTTTAATGACTTAATGGATGATATAATTTTTGAACCAATTTATGAACAATATGAGGAAGAAATTTTTGTTGATGAAAGAATAGATGAGCAAGGTAAAGAAGAATTATTTCCTGAATTAAAACAAAAGCCACTTAGAATAGATTTTATTGAAAAAGAAAAATTGGCTGTTAAGCACGTGGTTCAAGATTTAATAAACCATCTCAATGGACGAATTTTTCTTCAAGTTGAAGAAAATGGAGAAGCTTGGTATGTTGATCCGTCTTCAAGTAAGAAATTTTATTTGCAAGATGGTATTTGGGCATACGAAGCTTTAAGAAAATTCGGCTTGGGCATTACCAATGAAAATTTGGCTAAAATCCCAATTGGGATTGAAGATAGGTTTGAAGATATTGATTCTGACGGCGATGGTCTGCCAGACAAGCTTGAAGAAGCAATCGGTACTGACCCATTTAATCCCGATACAGACGGAGACGGCTATAATGACGGGCTTGAAGTCAGAAATAATTATAATCCGCTAGGTGAAGGAAAAATGCCTATTGACATGAACTTCTCAAACAGTCTAAAAGGTAAGATATTACTTCAAGTTGAGTCCAAAGGCGAAGCTTGGTATGTAAATCCTGCTGACGGCAAACGCTATTACATGAAAGACGGTGATTCTGCCTATCAAATAATGAGATTCTTAAGCCTGGGAATTACCAATGAAAATTTGAGGAAGATTCCGGTTGGTGATTTGTAAATATTAATGAATAATGAATTAAAAATCATGGTTGCAAAAAAATAATTCTTAATTTTTTTTATGCTTCAATCAAAATTATTCGGAAAAACCCAAAAAAATCCGCCCAAAGGCGAAGTAAGTTTAAATGCTATCTTGCTTACCCGCGCCGGTTTTATTGATAAATTAACTTCCGGCGTATATACTTATTTGCCTTTAGGTTTAAGGGTACTAAATAAAATTAAACAGATTGTTCGCGAGGAGATGGATTCAATCGGCGGGCAGGAGATTTTAATGCCGGCAATTCATTTAAAAGAAATTTGGCAAAAAACTGGACGCTGGACTGATCCCGGAAAAGATGTAATGTTTCAATTTGAAGGCAGAAGCAACAGAGAGTATGGATTAGGCTGGACTCATGAAGAGGTAATCACTCCTCTAGTAAAAAAATTTGTCAATTCGTATAAGGATTTACCTATTTATCTTTACCAAATACAAGATAAATTCAGAAATGAACCGCGTGCCAAATCCGGACTTTTGCGGGGAATTGAATTTTCCATGAAGGATCTCTACAGCTTTCATTGTGATGAAAAGGATTTGGAAGATTATTATCAAAAGGCTTTATTGACTTACCAAAAAGTTTTTAAGCGCTGCGGTCTTGATTCAATTATTACTGAAGCATCTGGCGGAAGTTTTTCCAAATATTCACATGAATTTCAAGTTTTGACTGACTATGGCGAGGATACTATTTATTATTGTAAAAAATGCAACTATTCCCAAAATAAAGAAATAGCCGAGACTAAAGCAGGAGATAAGTGCCGAAAATGCAGCAAAGGAGAAATTATTGAAGGTAAAGCAATTGAGGTGGGTAATATTTTTAAACTTAAAAATAAATATTCAAAGCCATTTGGATTGGAATATGTTGATGAACACGGCATCAAAAAGCCGGTAATGATGGGTTGTTACGGAATTGGGCCAAGTAGGGTGCTGGGTTCGATTGTTGAAATTCATCATGATAATAATGGCATTATTTGGCCGAAAAATATTGCGCCATTTTCAGTCCATCTTATTCAAATTGGCAGAGAAAAAATAGTTGCAAAAAATGCTGAAAAAGTGTACAATAAACTACTTGAAAACGGCATAGATGTCTTATTTGATGATCGAACTGATTTGTCGGTTGGTCAAAAATTTGCTGAGGCTGATCTGATTGGGATTCCTGTCCGCTTAGTTATCTCTCAAAAAACCGGAGACAAAATTGAATTTAAAAAGAGAAATGAAAATAAAGCCAGAGTAATTAGTATCTCCGAAGCGGTAGAAATAATTAAAAAATAAAATTTTAGTTTTAAGTGCGAATAAAAACAATTCTAATATTTAAGAACAGAGATTGTTTTTTTGATTAATAATATGTTTAATAGATTATTCAAGAAATTTTCAAAAGATGTTGCTATTGATCTTGGAACCTCAAATACTTTAATTTATGTTAAAGACAGGGGGATTGTGGTCAAAGAATCTTCAATTGTGGCAATTAATAATAGAAATGACCAAATTTTAGCTGTCGGTCAAGAAGCCCAAAAGATGATAGGAAAAACTCCGCCCCATATTACAATTTCTAGGCCATTGGTTGATGGTATAATATCTGATTTTGAAGTTACGGAAAAAATGCTTAAATATTTTATCGGCAGAATTTCTCATGATAATTTTGGGCTTTCGGCAAGGCCGAGGGTGGTAATAGGAGTACCACTTGATGTTACCGAAGTTGAAAAAAAGGCAGTTGAAGATGTTGTACTTTCGGCCGGTGCTCGTGAAGTTTTTTTAGTGGAGAGCATTATTGCTACTGCTATTGGGGCTAGACTGCCGATTCAAGATCCTTCAGGAAATATGGTTGTTGATTTAGGCGGCGGGGTTACTGAAATTGCTGTGATTTCTTTATCAGGGGTGGTTGCTTGGAAATCTTTAAGAATTGCCGGAAAAAA
>CAZCCC010000038.1:0-4937 GCA_964497245.1 uncultured Gammaproteobacteria bacterium
AATTAAACCACATGCTCCACCGCTTGTGCGGGTCCCCGTCAATTCCTTTGAGTTTTAGCCTTGCGGCCGTACTACCCAGGCGGGATGCTTAAGGCGTTAGCTTGTTTGAACGGCACTGACAGGGTCGATACTGCCAATGCCTAGCATCCATCGTTTACGGCGTGGACTACTGGGGTATCTAATCCCATTCGCTACCCACGCTTTCGTCTCTCAGTGTCAGGATCGTTCTAGTAGAAAGCCTTCGCATTTGGTGTTCTTGCCGATATTAACGCATTTTACCGCTACACCGGCAATTCCATCTACCTCTTCCGTCCTCTAGCCTAATAGTATTTTACGCAGTTCAAAGGTTGAGCCTTTGGATTTAACGTAAAACTTATCAAGCCACCTACAGACTCTTTACGCCCAATAAATCCGGATAACGCTTGGGGCCTTCGTATTACCGCTGCTGCTGGCACGAAGTTAGCAGCCCCTTATTCCTTAGGTACCGTCATGTGTTCGTCCCTAAGAAAAGATTTTTACACCCCGAAGGGCTTCTTCAATCACGCGGCGTCGCTCCCTCAGACTTTCGTCCATTGGGGAATATTCTTGACTGCAGCCTCCCGTAGGAGTCTGGGCAGTGTCTCAGTCCCAGTGAGGCGGGTCACGCTCTTACGCCCGCTACCCGTAGTAGCCTTGGTAAGCTTTTACCTTACCAACTAGCTGATAGGCCATAGGCCCCTCCCAAAGCGATCGCCGAAGCGACCTTTACTTAAACAAATCAATTGCTTAAGCACATGCGGAATTATCCCGTCTTTCGACAGGTTATGCCACACTTTGGGGCAGGTTACCAATGTGTTACTCACCCGTTTGCCATGCCGCACCTTTCAGTCTTCATTTAATAAAGACTGAAAGGTGCGGCATTCGACTTGCATGCCTTAGACACGCCGCCAGCGTTCATCCTGAGCCAGGATCAAACTCTCAAATAAATTTTGCAACTTTTCAGAAGGCAGTTGCCGCCTTAAATTTTTATTGGGAATTAATGTTGTTTGTGGTTTTCTCGATGAAAATATAAGGATTCCAATTTAATTGGAATATCGAGATAAATTGTTAAAGTCCAGTTTTTTTCAAAGCCTATTTATTGGCTGAAGAAAAAACAGAGGAATCAAATCTATTTTAGTAGTTAACTGTTAAATGTATACTGTTAACTGTTAAATTAGACCCCACTGTTTTTTCTTAAGCTTTTTTGCTTAAAATCAAACTTTTTTAAGGTATATTTAATTGAAATTTTTAAGCATTATTATTTAATGATATAATCTTACACGTTTTTAAAATCTTTGTCAAGAGCAATTATTTAAGTTAATTGCTGAACTTAGCCACAAAATATACACAGATGAAATTAAGTTATAAAGTCTAATAATTTAATAATTATGTGGCACATAAAATGATAATTCCGGTTTATATGTTTGCTTAATTACCTTTGAATTCAAGACACTGTCTAATATTAAGTCATGGATAACGTCCGTTTTTAAGGATTTATTTAAAGAATTAATAAATAATTGGTAATCCCAGTTATTTTTTTTAAACCAATTTTTTACCAAAAATTCATAGGACTTCCAAAGTGAACTGTTTTTTTTTATATATTTCCCAGATCTTTAGAGTCGCTTTTTCAATATCGACGTAGTTCAAGATTATGGGAGAAGTTTTGAGGATTTCCGTCAATACCCAAATACAAAAATTATCAACGAATTTTTGAGTTGGTTTTTTTGGAATTTTTATAATTTTGAAAGTATCAAAATCACAAATGTAAAATTTATTTTTATATTCAATATCATTTCCAAGATTACTATTTAATATTCCCCTAAACCCGCCATTAAAATTCATTTTGAATAATAACGTTGATTTATTTTTAGAATACCAATCATTACTTATTCCAAAAAAATCAGCTTCATTAGTTTTTAAAATTTTTATTCCAAAATTATTTTCAATTTTTGAAATTGTAATTAAATCCTTGATCGTTAATTCTCCAAAGAATTCTTTTGATTCCAATCTTTTCTCAGTAATAGAATGAAACACAAGACAGTAACCGATTATTTTTTTATTATTTTTGTATTCAAAAATAATGTAAGGTTTTTGGAAAATAGGCAATTTGTTTTCAGAAAAAAAACAATAAGCCAGTATTTCCCTTATTACATTTTCAGCAGATAAAGCGCCAAAAATTATTTTGGTAGTAGTCATTTTGGTTTGGCCAAAATCAAGCTGTTCATTGGGAAAATATAAATCTGGCTTTGGTTTACAGCCTTTAAATTTTAATTTTTTTTTCAGCCAGAAAACCGATCTGCTGCCAACGCCTTTAACCGGTATTTTTTTGCAGTGATTTTTTGGCTCAACCGCAGTAAGTGCAGAAGTAAGATAATCAGGTATACTTTTATTAAGCAAAGACAAGTTTTTTTCTATAAAACCTTGTTCATATCCGTTTAAAAGATTTTTTTTATTTTTTGCGAACTCTTTTATGGAATAAACACACCCGTCTGTAGGATAAAGAAATGTTTCTGATTTTTGCTTAAGGTGGGGAATTATTTTTTTTCTATCTAATTGCATAAATTTATCTTCTTGCCATAATAAATTCTTTTAATGGCATATCTAAATTGATTTTTGATTTTTTTTGTAATGCTTTTAAGTATTTTTCAATTTTTTCCATCTCCTCTTGTATTTCTTCGGAGTTTATATTTTTTGATTTCAACTCCTTGATTATTTTTTTATTCATATTTTTATTTTTTGTTATTTTTGGATCAATAAAATATTGCAGCTTATTTTTTTAATTTATTAGACTAATTAACCAAGCGCAACCGTATCGGAAATATACTTTTGACCGGGAAAGTTTGTCCTTAGTTTTTCAATATCTTTTTTATTCATTTCCCAGCCAATCCCGCCCAAATTTTCTTTAAGATGATTTATATTGCTGGTTTTGGCCAAGGTTAAAACATAAGGCTGGCTGATAAGCCAATTAATGGCGACTTGAGCCGGAGTTTTCTTATATTTATCACAGATTTCTTTTAATATTGTCGGAATTTTTTTTAACAAATCGCCTTTGCCTATCGGTCGCCAAGCCACCAAAAAAACGTCATTTTTTTGGCAAAAATCCAAAAGGTCGGTTTTTTCCGGCTCGCGGAACATTAAATTATAATGAACTTGATTGCAAACGATTTTATTTTTCGAAAATGATTGAGCATCTTTTAAATGCTGCCAAGTAAAATTTGAAACTCCAATATTTCGGATTAGTCCCAGCTTTAACAGTTCGTCCATTGCTTTAATCGTCTCCTCCAAGTTTATTTTTGGATTATAGCGATGGGCCAAATATAAATCCAAATAATCCGTTTTTAAGCGTTTAAGGCTTTTTTTGCAAGATTTAATAACATTGTTATAAGACAGATTTTCATCCAAAACTTTAGAAACGATGAATAATTTTTTCCGGTTATATTTTTTTATTGCTTTCCCGACCAGTGTCTCGGCATAACCATTGGCATAAACTTCAGCGGTATCAATATGAATTACGCCAAGTTCGATTGCCGATTTTATCGTGTCAATATCAGCTTTATCATTATTTGAAAAATCACGTTCATAACGGCCGCCCATCTGCCAGGTGCCAATACCAAAAACCGGCATAGAAAATCCGGTCTTTAATTTTTTTGTTGGGATATTCATAGTAACTATTTTTTTTTTGCCATTTTCTGCCGCCATTTTTTAATTTCCGCATGATTTCCTGAAAGCAAAATCTTCGGCACTTTCAAATTTTTAATTCTTAATTCTTGATTCTTAATTCTAAATACCTCCGGCCTTGTATACTGCGGATATTCTATATAATCCAAATCCTTGGAAAATGTCTCTTCGTCAAGCGCATGCTCGTGGCCGATCACGCCGGGAATTTGCCTGGCCACTGCTTCGGTTATAACCATTGCTGGCAGTTCTCCGCCGGCCAGAACATAATCGCCGATTGAAATTTTTTCATCTACCAATTCATCAATTCTGGCATCAAAACCTTCATACCGACCACAAAGTAAAACCAGCCGGTCATATTTTGCCAGTCGTTCGGCTTCACGCTGGGTAAATTTTTTTCCCGCCGGCGTAAGCATTATTATGCGTTGTTTTTTTATTTTGATATTTCTTTGTTTTAATGAACGTAAGGCTTTAGCTATTGGCTGCACCATTAAAATCATCCCCGGGCCTCCGCCATAAGGCCGGTCGTCAACTTGTTTGTGTTTACCTTCTGACCAATTCCGTAAATTATGAATTTTTATTCTAATAAGTTTGTTTTTTTGGGCGCGTTTAATAATTGATTCGTTGAAATAAGAATCAAATATCTCGGGAAAAATTGTGATTATGTCAAACTTAATCATATTTAAATAATAACATAAATATTGGTTGACAAAAACTAGCAAAGGATTAAGATAAAGGGTGGTATAAATTGACGGTTTTTTGACAATAAAATTGGTAAACGCTGCATAAGGCAGCAAAACAAACAAGGAGATTGTGCAATGAAAAGCAAAGGATTTTTAATGGCAGTAGTTTTGGTTTTAGGCATTGTTTTGGTCGGATGCCAAAAGCCGGTAATCACAAAGCAACCGCAAAGCCAGACGGTCAATACTGGTGAAAATGTTGAGTTTTCAGTTGTTGCTGAAAGGGCCGTTAATTTTCAATGGCTCAAAAACGGTCTGATTATTAATTCAGCCACTGACTCAATTTTGGAATTAGCCAATGTTATGAAAAGCGATAAAGGATCCTACAAGGTTAGAGTTGCAAATAATTTCGGCTATGTAGATTCCGAAGTTGCCTACCTAACAGTTAATGATTTGCCTGCTGAAGGTGAAGGTGAGGGTGAAAGCGAAGGAGAACATGTCGAGGGCGAGCCTGCTGAAGGTGAAGGTGAGGGTGAAAGCGAAGGAGAACATGTCGAGGGCGAG
>CAZCCC010000038.1:5037-9037 GCA_964497245.1 uncultured Gammaproteobacteria bacterium
CCTGCTGAAGGTGAAGGTGAAATTTCATCCGAGGGTGAGGAAGATCCTGAAATTGAGATTGTTGATTTAACTGGCTGGAACCAACCTTATCAATTGTTAATTGGTGAAATTAGAAATCCTAAAATTGCCATTGATTCTTATGGTCAAAAAATCGGCGTAACATATGTTTTGCGTCCGATTGAAGATGATTCGGTTATTTGCTATCAGGAATATAATGGTGAGTGGCAAACAGCTCAACAAATTGATACTTGTTCATATTATACCGATACTGACTTAGCTTTTACTCCGCAGGGAGAACCAATTATCTCTTATTATAGCAAAGAAAACAATTTGCATTGTGCCCAATTTGAAAATGGAACTTGGAGAATCGATTTGGTGTATGAATGGAACCATCGAAATTGTGATATGGTTATAAATCCTATAACCGGTTCAATCTCAATTTACCATAACAGCACCGGTGATTATAATCTTTATTGTTCGGTGTATGACAATGATCTTTGGAATACAGGTTTACTAACATACAAAGACGCCAATGGTGGCTCTGCTATTTATAACTATGTTGATGGATGTAGACAATATGCTTATCGTGATTTGCAATGGGACGGAAAACCATCAGATATTCATATTGATGGATTTCAAGGTGCTTATGTTGTTGATACTGGAGATAACAGCACACAATCTTTCGGTCAAAGAGGAATTTCTTTAACTTATAATCATGAAACTGGTTACCCGATCGTTTTCTACACCTATAATGATATGCGATCTTCTGATCAAAAAGGTCTGCGCTTTAGTACTTGGAATGGAGATTTTTGGGAAAGAGTTGATCTTATTCAGGAAGTTATGATTGGACCAATTTTTGCCCATACTAATCCGATTGACAATGATTTACGAATTTTATACACTCGCGATTTTAATAGGGTTGACGGAAGATACAAAAACAATCTTTACTTGTCTGAAGAAAAAAACAACGATTGGACACATCGTCATTTAATGACAGTTAATTCATATTTTTCATATCGGTATGAAAATTTTTCAGCCGTTATGACACCACAAGGTAAATTAATCGCATCAGCTGTAACAGTTAATAGTCTTTACATCTTAATTGAAGATGGTGCTTGGCCATATGAATCATTACTTTTGCCCACTGAAGGTGAAATTGAAGGTGAAGGTGAATTAATTGAAGGAGAACATGTCGAGGGCGAACCTGTTGAAGGCGAAGGCGAGTGCATATTTGAGAATGCTCCTTTTAGCAGTCGCACTGACGCGGCTTTTTCACCTCATGGTTCAGTTTCAACCAGTCGCATCATTTACACTTTGGATGGTCGGCATTACTTGCAGCAAGCCGAACCTTATGGTTTTGGGCATTTCAGTTTGTTTGACGCTGAAACATCCTTATTGGTTAGACAAATCGACTTCCCAATTAGTTCCAACAGTGTTAAGGGTATGGCTTTTTCGATTGATTCAGGCTTACTGGCGGTTATGTACCACTCCGGTTCAAGCAGCGATATCTATTTTGCTGAACTTGAAACCGGCGTTTTATTGCAACTTGACACTCTTTCCGGCTGGTTCCATTATATAACTTTTGATCGCAATTGCCATGATTATTTGGTCTTGGCCAAATCAACTAGCGGATTTCCGATTTATCCTTATACCTATTGGGAAGTTGTTATTGACGAGCCTGAAGGAGAGGATGAATATGAGCCCTATCCTTTTTCCAACCGAACTGACGTGGCCTTTGCTGCTCATGGCTTTGTGCCAAACGATGCGGTGATTTATTCGCCCGACGGCCTGTATTATTTGTTGCAAGCCGAACCTTATCAATATGGTTTTTTTGACATATATAATGTTCAAACCGATGAATTGATTAGGGAAATAGAGCTACCAATAACCAATAATGACGTTAAAAGCATGGCTTTTTCGCCTGATTCCAAATGGGTTGCCATTATGTATCATGTCGGTTCGGGCAGCTTAATTTATTTGGTTGATGTTAAAACCGGCGATATTCTGCACACTGAGACAACCAGTATTTGGTTTCACTTTATGGCTTTTGACCGGAATTACCTGAATTTGTTAGTTTTAGCCGTCTCATCTGGCGGCTTTCCCGCCTATCCCTATACTTATTTGGAGTTGACATACGAAGAAATCGTCTGTACGGAAACAATTACGTCGACTGACAGCTTTATCAAAGGGATGAATTATTGTTGGTGGTGGTCAGGTACTTACCGAACGCCGGAAAGCATGCAACAGCTTTATAATCTTAAAGATCTTGGCGTCAACTGGGTTTCAATCGTGACTACTGTTTATCAGGAAAAAGTTGATTCAACTTTGATATACTTTGATCCTGATAAGACTATGAGTGACGCAGACATCCGCCAAGTGGCTAACCGCCTTCATTGCTTAGGAATTGCCGTTATTATCAAGCCTCATCTTGATTTGGCCAATGCCCCGAATTATTGGCGGGGTCAAATCACTTTTGAAGATGAGGAAGATTGGCAAACCTGGTTTAGCTCCTACTGCCAAATGATTTTTCATTACGCTGAGTTGGCAGAAGAACTCAAAGCGGAGATGTTTATTATCGGCACCGAACTGGCCGGTACCAGCTTTAGGACAGCTGATTGGCAACTGATTATTACTGGCATACGTTCACGCTTTTCCGGCATAATTACCTATGCGGCCAATTGGGATGGCGAGATTGAACATATTGATTGGTGGGCTGACTTGGATCTCCTCGGCATTGACTCTTACTACGAGTTGACCAACAGTTTTGACCCGACCGTTGAAGAACTAATTAGCGCTTGGCAGCCGATTGTAGCTGAGCTCGAGTCTTTATCCTCTACTTTCAATCGGCTCGTAATGTTTACCGAAATTGGCTATCCAAGCCAAAACGGAGCTGCCCGCCGGCCTTGGAGCAACTCAGGGACCACTCTTGATCTTCAAGAACAAGCTGACTGCTATCAAGCGGCGTTGGAAGTTTTTTGGAACCAACCGTGGTTTAAGGGATTTCTTTGGTGGTACTGGCAACCTTTTGCCAATCAAGGCGGACCAGAAGATTTGGATTACACACCACGCGGTAAGCCGGCTGAATATATTATTGCCGATTTTTATCTTCCTTAATTTATAAGGGAGTATTGCACACTAAAAAAGTAAGGGCAGAACCTTTTAGGTTTCTGCCTGTTTTTTATGAAAATTCATAATACCAATACTTGCAATAGATTTATCACTTTGATATAATATAATTACTTAATAATTAAAAGTAAACTATGGAACTTAAAAAGAAAGACAAAAAAGCCGAAAATAATATTTGGTTAATTGTAAGCGTCGTTTTAGCTGTAGCTTTAGTCGGTGCATTAGGGGTAATTTTGAGGCCAGATTTACTTTCTGGTGGAAAATCCACTGATTCTGACTTCGTGGCAATAAGCAAGGAAGATGCTGCCAATAAGCTTGTTGATTTTATTACAGAAGTTTATGGTTCCCAAATAGGAACCCCTGTTCTTAAAGAGGTAACTGAGAAATATGGTATGTATGAAGCAAGAATCAGCATGGTTGCCGACGGCCAACCAAGAGAAGAAATAACTTTTGTCACCAAAGATGGAAAACTTTTTGTGCCAAATGTTTTAATAATGGAAGAGGCATTACAACAATTTAGAGATTGGCAAAATCAGCAGCAACAACTTCAGATAATGCCTGATGAAAATGATGGACAGATTTATTTTGACGAGTCAATGTTGGAAGATCAAGAATAGGAATAAAAATTTTTTCTTTAATAAAACAAAACAGCTGGTAAACCAGCTGTTTTGTTTTAAAAGGATTATTTATTCATTTTATAATTTACTTCTCTAATTTCTACTGCCGGAAAAAGTGGATATTTTTAAATTTTTTAAAATAAATTTAAGTGGATTTTGTTTTGTGATTAGTGTCTTTTAATCTTAAAATCAAGCTTTATCTGGGGGCTTTAGAAAGCAAATGGAACAGCCTTGAATGATATTTCAATGAATTTATT
>CAZCCC010000039.1:0-8687 GCA_964497245.1 uncultured Gammaproteobacteria bacterium
GACGTAAAGTCGGGACGGGGTATTAACCCTTTTTGGCTCCTCGGCTCGGAAACAATCCGCCAAAGGCGGATTGTTTCACTCGCTCTACGTCGCCAATAAAATCTTCCACATTAAACAATAATTTACTTTTTATTAATAAACAGCGTTGATTTAGCCCTAAAAAATAATTAGGGAAATAATTATCCTTGATTTATTACTAAAAAAAATCTATAATTAAGTAAATAAAACAAAATTGGCTTTTATTTTTTTGCCGATATCAATTGAAAAAAATATGCAAAAACAAAATATATTAATTATTGAAGATCAAAAAAGTGAAACAACAAATCTCAACTCTTGGCTAACAGGAGACGAAAATGATGGCCAACTACTTTTAGATGTCTACCAAGACAAAAAAAATATTTATGTAAAATCAACTATTGCCGGCGTTGAGACTAAAGATATCCAAATATCCATTAATAATGATATGCTTACCATTCGCGGTAAGAGAGAAAAGGAGGAAAGTATTGAAAAAGATGATTATTTCTGCCAAGAATGCTATTGGGGTGGATTTTCCAGATCAATAATCTTGCCAACCGAAGTAAAATCTGATAAGATTTCAGCGGCTTTAAAAAATGGCGTATTAACAATAACTTTACCAAAAGCAGAGCGAAGACATAATATTCCCATTGAAATAAAATAATAAATTATGCAAGATCAAAACCATGACGAAGTTGCTAAAAGTATAAACAATTATTTTTTAAAAGGAGTAATAAGCAACTTTGAACATAAATCTGCGGTTATAGAAATAGAAGATAGCCAAAAAATATTTTGGCCAATCAATAATTTACCACAGGAATGTGAAAAAGGAACTCCAATAAGACTGGTTTTGAAAACCAGCTTAAATGATGAAGAAGAAATGGAAAAAATCGCCAAAACCGTATTAAACAAAATTCTAAAAACAGACACAAAAGCTAATGGAAAATAAAAAGGAAAATAAGGATAAAAAAAAATACATCAACAAATGGTGGTTTATTTTAGTCGCTGTTTTTTTAATTTTAATATTACTTTCTGCAGGATTTCTCCTTTGGTATGAAATAACTTATGCTGAAAAGTTTTATCCTAAGACTAAAATTGGTTATCTGGATGTTTCCGGGAAAAATAAGGAAGAGGCCTTTTTACTGCTGAGAGAAGTTGAAAGCAATCTGCTACAAAAAAATTTGCCTTTCAAGGCAAACGGACAGGAAATAAAAATAAGCCCAATTATAATATCAGAACAGGACCCTGATTTAGCCAAAGTAATACTTGCTTTTGATTGGCAAAAAACAATTGATGCCGCATTTAATGTCGGCCGCTACAAAGGATTCTTAAATAATTTAAAAGAACGGGCTGAATCTTTAATTTATGGCAGAAACATTTCAGCTCATTACAGTTTGGATCAAGAAGGCCTAATTGACGCTCTAAAATATGAACTTTCAGAGTTTGAAATAGAACCAGTAAATGCCGGTTTGAAAATTGAGAATAATAAAGCGGAAATCACTGTAGAAAAAAACGGCCAAATTTTTAACTATAAAAAAGCAGCCAACGAATTAATTAAAAATATTGAAAATTTAAATTTTGAGAAGATAGAAATTGAATTTACTTTAAAAGAAGCCGAGATAAAAAAAGAGCATACCAATTCAGTCTTAAATAATCTAGAAAAAATTTTAGAGGCAGATTCTTTTAGACTGTCAATTATTCCGAATTGGTGGCGTGTTGAAAATACAGAATTCGTTCAATGGCTTGAATTTCAAAAAATAGACGGAGAAATAGTAATTGGCTTCAATAAAGATAAAGTTTTAGAATTTCTTAAACCAATATCGGAGACTGTAAACGTCTTGGCTCAAGATGCAAAATTTGAAATAAGCGGGGAAAGAGTCATTAAATTTCAGCCTAGCCGCGACGGCAAAGAACTTGATTTAGAAAAAAGTTTTGAAAAAATAAATCATCAAGTAATAATGGGTGAACTACAAGATATTGAACTTGATATTAAAGTAGCAAAGGCAAACGTTGAAACAGGGGACATTAACGATTTGGGAATCAAAGATCTTATTGGCCGAGGAATTTCAAATTTTACCGGAAGTCCCACCAACCGAAGACACAATATTGCCGTCGGGGCAGCCTCTTTAAATGGATTACTAATAAAGCCTGATCAAGAATTTTCCTTGAATTCAGCACTTGGCAAAATTGATGGGGAGCATGGTTATAAACAAGAACTGGTAATAAAAGGCAATCGAACAATACCCGAATATGGCGGAGGACTTTGCCAAATAGCAACAACCGCTTTTCGTGTCGCTTTAAGATCTGGTCTGCCTATTACAATGAGACGTCCCCACTCCTACCGTGTGGTTTACTATGAACCGGCGGGAATGGATGCCACAATTTATAACCCTTCGCCTGATTTAAAATTCATTAATGACACTGGCCACCATATATTATTAATAACCTATATAAACGGCGATGAGTTGATTTTTGATTTCTACGGGACAAAGGACGGAAGAAAAATTGAAATCAGTCCTGATCCACCTTCAATTTCCAATATTAGAAGTCCGGGTCCGGCCCGCTATATTGAAACCGATGAACTAGCTCCGGGACAAAAAAGAAAAATTGAATCAGCCCATAGCGGCGCTGATACCTATTTCAAATATACAGTCATTTATTCTAATGGCGAAGAAAAAATAACTGATTTCAACAGCCGTTATGTCGCTTGGCCGGAAGTTTGGCTAATAGGAAAAGAACCGGAACCGGAAGAAATTGAAAAAGAAGCTGAAGATCAAAAAAATGAAGAAGAAATTCCCGCTGATTAAAATTGATTATTCAAAATTTAATTGTTTGTTATAAATTTTAAAATATTCCATTAAAAAAACAGCAAGAACGTTGTCTTGCTATTTGTAAATCGCCCTATGACGATCTTTGTCTTACAAAGAACATTAAAATACTCTTTGTGCCACTGCATTCCGACACTTCAGTGGCACAAACCAACATCCACCCATCTTGAGCCATCTTGTTACAAACTCCCGAACAATTTGACGATGGTGACTTGGCTGTTGTATACTCTTGCATTGTGATCTTCCTTTTTTTTATTGTTTCTAAAAAAAATAATCGCCCATAAATCTGCAGACAAGAAGTTTTTTTCTAGGCGAAATCGAGCTAAAAGCCAAATTTGCCAAGAAACAAACCCCATGCTTGTCGTGCCTGCAGAAATTGGATAGCAAGCGAAAGGAGGTTTAATTGAAAGGTACAATTTGAATCTTTACTTGCTATCCAAATTTCTACAGGCATATAAGCCCCCTCCCATGCGGCACAAAAGCACTGGCGCCGGAGGACGTTTAACCCGTTTTGGGCAGTCTGCAGATTTATGGGCGATTTATTATTATTTCAAAGATTTTAAATTAACATAAACTAAACATATTACTTTATCACAATTTTGAATTATTGTCAACAGTAAATTCTAAAAAAATATAAAAAATCGCTTAAACTAGCGATTTTTTTATAATTTCACTACTTAAAATTTTTATTCTTTACATAAATTCTTTTCAGTCGCCAATAAAATTTTAACTGATTTATTTTTGGAAGTCAAACCTTTAATTATTTCAATTTGAGATTTTGAAACTGCATATTTTTTAGCCAATACTTTTATTAATTCTTCATTGGCCTTGCCTTTAATTGGTCTGGATTTTAATTTTACTTTTAAAATGCCATTTTCTTCTGTTATTTCTGCCTTTTTCGCCCCGGTTATTACTTTAATCTTAATTTCCATAAATATTGGTTTTCAAAATTTACAATTTAGATTTTTTCAAGAAATTTTATCAGCTGGTTATGTATTTTGCCGTTTGAAGCAACCATATCTCTTGAATCAAAATTCCATTCTTTGCCCCTGAAATCTGAGGCTTTACCGCCTGCTTCGCGGACCAATAAAATTCCGGCGCCAACATCCCAAACATGGGCTCCGGGGATCATTATGCATTCAGTTCTACCTGCGGCTACAAAACCAAGCTCCATAGAAGCTGAACCAAGCTGGCGGGAATCCAAACTTTGAAATTTTATTTTAGTATAAATCTTCATTGCCCTCTTTACATCTTTTTGGGAACTGCCGTGGCAAAATGTTAAAAATGACCTATCAAGTCTGGTATTTCCCGAAACATTTATTTTTTTTCCATTTAAAAAAGCGCCCTTGCCCTTTTCTGCAAAATAAAGCTCGTTCATTGCCGGAGCATAAACTACGGCCAAAACCGGATTTTTTTTAAAAAATAAAGAAATACTTACGGCAAAAAGAGGGCTGCCTATCCAATAATTTGTTGTTCCGTCAATTGGATCAACTGCCCAAAGGTAGTCTGATTTTTCTTTCTTCAATCCAGACTCTTCACTTAAAATTTTATGGTTTGGAAATCTCTTTTTTAAAGCTGAAGAAATTATCCTGTCGGCAATCAAATCACCTTGAGTAACAATCTGTGACTTATCTTTCACTTTTACAATTCGGTCATTATTAAAGCGCTTTTCTATTTCTTTTCCTGCCTGCTTAGCTACATTAATGGCAAAATTTTTCATAAGTATTTTTTTATTCTATTTTATAACAAAGCTTAAAATTATACCGGCTTCTTATTTTATAAAAAAGGATTATGATTTAATTCAGATAAGCCTCAAATACCTCGTATAAATCTTTAATTAAATTGTATTTTTTATAATCTTTTGGATCAATCCACAAAAAGTCATCGTATTCCTCACTTAAAACAATTTTATCTGAATTGGCAAAACATTCAAAAAAAATTCCCACTATCTGCAATTGTTGCCCTTTAACAATCGGCCATCATTCATTGAGAAAAATGGTTTGCCAATTTTTATTTCAAGGCCGGACTCTTCCCTGATTTCCCTTTGTAGGCTTTCTTTCCAATTCTGCCCCGGCTTAATACGGCCGCCGGGAATATGATATTTTCCTACATTGCTTGCATCTTCATAGGTTATTGCTTCGCGTAAAATCAAAATCTTGCCATTAAAATTAATGAAAGCTTTGGTTGCGGTAAAAACTCTGATATTCATTATATTTTTTCTAACAGAATTAACTTTGCTCTATCTGCTTTTGTGTCATAGACGGCAAAAGTCGCCTTGTTAAACATCCCGGCCAGCGTCCCCGGATTGAAAAGTTTTGTTTTCCCGATATTTTTTTCCCATGGTTTATGATCGTGTCCATAAAACACCAAATCATACTTGCCGGTTTCCGCCAATTTGTCTGCTTGGTTAGGATAGTGGCAAAAAGCAATTTTTTTGCCGTCAATCTTTAAAAATCCTTGATTACCATGGCAAGTCATATTGTCAAACTCAGAAGCAATTTTTTCATTCAATTCATAATCCGCCACATTGCCATGAACAAAATGAAATTGACCCTTGAATTTGGGCTGAAATTCTCTTACTAAAACAGAAGGGGCCGCCAAATCGCCGCAATGAATAATTATTTGAATTTCATTTTTCAAAACCCAGTCAAGCATTTTTTCAATATTTGGAAGATTATCATGAGAATCAGAAATTATGACGATTTTCATAATTTTAATTTTTAGGTTTTAATATTTTTGAAAGATAGATAAAAGGAGTATCAATTGCCGAAACTATTATTTTTATTATATAAGTAAATAAGATAAATTGCCAAATATTCGGATAGACACCCAAAAAAGCAATCAGGGTAAAAATTATGGAATCAACCAGCTGGGAAATCATCGTTGAAGCATTGTTCCTGAGCCATAAATATTTTCCTTTGGTAAAATATTTGATTTTTAGAAAAAGCCAAACATCAAGGTTTTGGGAAATCAGATAGGCAATCATTGAACCAAAAACTATTCTTGGAACAAAAGAAAAAATTTTTTCCAAAGACTGATGGGCAATGTCATAGTCAGCCGGGCTAAACATTAAAATTGATTGGCTGGCGGCCAGAAAAAAAAGCGAGGCAAAAAAACCAACCATTACCGCTTTGGTTGCATCTTTTTTTCCATAATGTTCGCCAAGTAAGTCGGTAGCAAAAAAAATTGAAGCATAAAGAATGTTGCCACCGGTTGTTGCCATTCCAAAAATATAAATTCCTTTAGTTACAAAAATATTCAACAAAACAGCATTAACGGCAATTAAAGAAATAAGCCAGACTCTCCCCGCCAAAAAAGCTAGCAAAACTAAAGATAACGAAAATAAAGAAAGAAAAATAAATAAAAATTCGTTTGTCATTTAGTTAACGTAACAAAGCAAAAAAATAATTAATATTTCAAAGCAAACTATTTAAAAACAGTTAAATCTCAAAACGACACCTCTATTCAACCATTTTTGATTTTAAGAAATCAATTGTTTTTTTTGAAGCAATAATATTTTTCAAATATCTTCTATAAGACGGGGTTTTGAGTTTTTGCTCGGCTTGATTATCTCCGGGATAAGATGACAGGATATTTTCTATTTCCTGATCCACTTCACGGTCGCTTACTTTTATTTTTTCCCGCTGTTCAATTTCTTTTAAAACCAATGCGCTTTTAACCCGTTTAACGGCCTGCGGGGCAAAATCCAAAAGCAAATCTTCTTTTGTTTTCTTAATGTGGGCAAGATAATCATCAAATTTCAAGCCTTCTTTTGAAATATTGTATTCAAGCTCTTCAATCATCCGCCTGCCTTCATTATTGACTAAAAAATCAGGTATCTCTGTAAACTTGCTTTGACTGACGATATTTTCAATCAATTCTTCTTCCAGCCGCTGTTCTTCTTTAATTGAAGCTTCTTTCTCCAGATTGTCTTTAATTTGATTTTCCAATTCTTTGACAGTTTCAAATTTACCAAGACTTTTGGCAAAATCATCATTAATTTCTGGCAATTTCAGTTCAAAAACCGCCATCATCTTTACTTTAAAATCCGCCTTTTGTCCGGCTAAATTTTTCTGATGATAATTTTTGGGAAATTCAAGGCTGAATTTTTTTTCTTCACCCGAGCTTAAACCCATTATCTGATCTTCAAAACCGGGGATGAAACTGCCTTCGCCGATCATTATTGGAAAACTTTTCTGCTGGCCATGGTCAATCGGAATTTTATCTAAAAAAGTTTCAAAGTCAATTTCAACTTTATCACCTTTTTGTGATTTTCTGTCAACCAAATATTCTTTGGCTCGCATCTTTTGAAGATTGGAAATCGTTTCTTTGATTTTTTCTTCTTTTAAAACAATCGGTTTTTTGCTGATTTTTATTTTTGAATAATCAGGCAATTTTACTTCGGGTAAAATATTTATTTTTACTTTATAGATAATCGGATTTCCCGGAGCCAACTTGACGATATCAATCTCCGGCTGACCGACAGTTATTAATTTTTTTTCTTCCAAAGCTTTCAAAAAAGTTTTTTGAATTGCCGGCTCAATTGCTTCCTGCCAAATTTGGCCTTCACCGACTTTTTGCTTCACTATATTAAATCCTGCTTTTCCCGGCCTGAATCCGGGAATCTTTACATTTTCAGATATTATTTTCGCCGCCTGATCTAAAAAAGGCTGATATTCTTCTACTGTTAATTCTATCATTAATTCAGCCTGGCCGCGTGGAAGTTTTTTTAGTTCAATTTTCATAATTCAAATTTAAAAATTAAAAAAGCGCTTAACAAGCTTGATTATTCTAACAAAAAAATATTAATTGGTCAATTTATTGGACAGAAAGTCAAATTCAAAAATTAATTTAATCTATAATATAAAAAACCAAAGCCTTAGCCTCGGTTTTTTATATTCAATAATACTAATTACAATGCAAGTAAAAGCGGAGCAATTACTAAAGCAACAATTGTCATTAACTTAATTAAAATATTCAAACTCGGACCCGAAGTATCTTTAAAAGGATCGCCTACGGTATCGCCCACTACTGCCGCTTTATGCGCTGGAGAACCTTTTCCACCTAAATTTCCGCTTTCAATATATTTTTTGGCATTATCCCAAGCGCCGCCGGCATTAGCCATAATTACAGCCAAAAGGAATCCCGTGACAAGAGAACCTGCCAGAAGACCAACCAAAGCTTCTGCCCCTAAAACAAAACCAACTACCACCGGAGCTAATACCGCCAACAAACCGGGAGCAACCATTCTCTTAAGAGCGGCTCCGGTAGATATTTCAATGCATCTCTTGTAATCAGGTTTGCCGGTGCCTTCCATTATCCCTGGAATTTCTTTAAACTGGCGTCTTACTTCTTGAACCATTTCAAACGCGGCTTTTCCAACTGCTTTCATGGACATTGCGGAAAATACGCAGGGCAAAAGACCACCAAGGAAAAGGCCGATTAGAACATGGCTGTCAAGCAGATTTACAAACCTTAAATCAACTGCTTGACCGAAACTGACCAAAAGAACCAACGCAGTTAAAGCGGCGGAACCAATCGCAAACCCTTTGCCAATCGCCGCTGTCGTATTTCCGACAGCATCAAGTTCTTCAGCTCTCTTTCTAGTCTCCTCTCCCATACCGGCCATTTGGGCAATTCCGGCAGCATTATCGGCAACCGGACCATAAGTATCAGTCGCCAAAGTTATTCCCAATGTAGCAAGCATACCGACTGCGGCAATTGCGATTCCAAAAAGTCCAGCAAACTTAAATGATAAAAAAATCGCACCTGCTACAACTAATACCGGAACAATTGTACTAATTAATCCTAATGAAAAGCCGGCGATGATATTTGTTGCTGGAC
>CAZCCC010000040.1:0-8431 GCA_964497245.1 uncultured Gammaproteobacteria bacterium
GAAATGGAGGAATCAGTTGTATCGAAATAGAACCGTACAACTTCCCTAAAGAAATGATAAGTGACTGCTATAATTAATAATAAATACATGAAATTAACTTTGGATGTTGTTAAACAGAACCCAAAAATAAAAGATTTTATCAAGCAGACGGAAGTATATCTTGACGCTTTGGGTTATACTGATCATGGCTTGCGCCATATTAATATCGTAGCTGATCGGGCCAGAAGTATCGCAAAAAAAATCGGTTTGCCCATAAGGAGTCAGGAACTTTCAGCAATTTCCGCTTATTGTCATGATATGGGCAATTTTTTAGGAAGGGAACAGCACCATTATTGGGCAGCGCTTTTATTTTCTCAAGTCTTTTTAGATAAAGCTGAAAATCCAAATGATGTCTCTACTATTATCCAAGCCATAGTAAGTCATGACAAGCATGATTTAAAATTTGTAAACAAGGTGACTGCAGTTTTGATTTTAGCCGATAAATCAGATGTTCATCGCTCACGGGTTAAAAAGATTAAAAGTAGTAATTTAGAAAAAGATATTCATGACAGGGTTAATTATGCAGTAATAAAAAATGATTTAATAGTTAATCAGAAAAAGAAAATAATTACCCTTAAATTAAAGTTAGATGTAAAATTTTCAGCACCTTTGGAATATTTTGAAATATTTACAGAAAGAATGACTTTTTGTCGACTGGCGGCGCAATATTTGGGCTATAAGTTTGGTTTGGAAATAAATAATTTTAAGCTTTTATAGTTGTAAATATAAATAGTTGAGAATATCCAAATTAAATATTACAGTTAAGATAAAATATTTATATATTAGTGTTGATTTGTATTTATAGTAAATATGAAGCTTTCCGCCCTCCAAAAATATATTTTGAAGCAATGTTTTCAGAACAGAAAAAAAGCGGTTTCTAAATCCGTTTTGGAAAAATTTTATAATAATAAGAAAGAAAAACCGAAAGAATTGATTAATGTTATTACTAAAAGCGTTGAACGTCTGATTAAAAAAGAATTAGTTATCGGATATGGCTGGAGAACTGCACATAAATGGTTCATTCGACACGTTAAACTGACGCCAAAAGGGCTGAAAGTAGCCAAAAGTCTGTTTGGTATACAACAAAAACTTCCTTTTAGAGATAAATAAAATAATAAAAGGTATTATATAATTAAAATTAAACCTAGTTTAATCTATGTCCACTCCACAACAAATAGACCAATTTAAAGGCAAAGGCGCCATTGACGCTTTTTTGAACTTATTAAGCCTAGTTACCGTCGGTTGGCTGTCAATTGCTTTGGGTATGGTTTTTTTTCAAATTGTAAACAAATTTTTTAGTATTAATGCGATTGATTATGTAGGAAGTTTTAATCAAGGGCCGCTTAAATTCGGTATTGCTTCAGTATTCATTTTAACGCCGATATTTTTAGCCGTTTCCTGTTGGCTTCATCTTTTTTATAAGACCGGAAAGCTTAATAATAGAAGTGCTATCCGTAAATGGTTAACCTATTTGATGCTTTTTGTTTCCGCTTTGACGATCATTGGGCGACTGATTTATCAGCTTTTTCGTTTTTTAGATGGAGAATACGCTTTAGCGGTGATTCTTAAGACTTTGATAATTTTGGCGATTGCTGGTGTAATTTTCAGTTATTATCTTTATGATTTAATCAGAAAAGATTTTAGTAAAAAAAATTCGATTTCCATTGCCGCCTTTGTTTTAGTGGTTGTTGTTGCTTTTACTGCGGTTATTTCCGGTTTTTTGATTATTGATCCGCCTTCTAAGTCTAGGGCATTAAAATTTGACCAACAGAGAGTTAATCACCTGTACGAATTAAACAGTTTTATAAGTAGCTATTATCAAGAAAATAAGAAATTGCCGTCTGATTTATCGGCTGATAGATTTTCTCGTTTTAAAGATCCTCAGACAGGGCAAAATTATGATTATAAAGTATTAGGAGAACAAGAGTATGAACTTTGTGCGGATTTTTCTTTGGCAGTTGAACTAAAAGATAGGGATTATTATTGGGGGGATAAAGACTGGTCTTTTCACAAAGAAGGTTATCAATGTTTTAAGTTAACAGTGGTTGAATACCCAGAAACAAAATCAGGAGTTATGCCCATACCCCAAGAGGCACCAGTGCGATAAAAAATTAATTATTAACATTAATTATTAGCGTCCAAAATTATGCCTATTCCAAAAAAAACTAAAAAATATCTAGATAAGAAAATGGTAAAATATGATGAACTGGCCCATAAAACCGTTTATACCGCTTATGATGCAGCCCAGACTTTAAAAAAAGAATTAAAAGATATTGCAAAAAGCCTTTTAATTGCTGCTGATAAAGCTTATATTATAGCAGTCGTTCCCGCTCACATGAGAATTGATTTAGTTAAGCTGAAAAAATCGCTTAATGCAAAAAAAATCAGTATTCCAAAAGAGCAAGTAATGGTAAAAGTTTTTAAAGTAAAACCGGGATCAATGACAGCTTTCGGCGGTTTGCACAAAATTGAAGTTTTAGTTGATAAAAGTTTTTTAAAAACCAAAGAAGCGATTTTTTCAGCTGGTAACTTTACCGACTCAATTAGGATGAAGGTTAAGGATTTCATTGAAGTAGAACAAGCCAAACTGGCCAGTTTTACAAAAACTGCAGGTTATAAACTACAAGTTAAGCCAAAAAAGAAGATAGTTAAAAAAAATAAAAAGGGCAGTAAGATTAAAAAGAACAACAGTAAGAAAAAATAATTTGCAGTTCATTTTTGACGAGTTGGGTCAAATTGGGTGAATTAAGATGTCTTTGCCTGGTTTACTGGTTTTACTTATTTTGTCATTAAAATGCATAAAATAAAAATAGAACAATTTGAAGGTCCATTGGATTTGCTTCTTCAGCTTATTGAAGAAAATAAGTTAGAGATTACGGAAGTTTCTCTAGCTTCAGTAACTGAGCAATATATTCAAATATTAAACAGGTCGACAAAAGAGAATATTGCTACTTCTGAATTAGCTGATTTTTTGGTTGTCGCTGCAAGACTTCTTTTAATAAAATCAAGAGCCCTTTTGCCTTTTTTGGAATGGGATAAAGAAGAAGACGAAGGAGAAGACTTAACCAAGCAGCTGAAGATTTATAAAGAATATCTTGAAGCAATGAAACTAATTCAGCTAATGATTTCTAAAAAGCATTTTTCTTTTTCACGTCAGAAGCTTCTAACTTTTGAAGAAATTGGTTTTGCTCCGCCCGGAAAGCTTACCAATAGTAAGTTAAAGGAAGTTTTTAATAGTATAATTAATAACCTTGATCCATTTCTAGATCTGCCAACTGAAATTATCAGAAAAACTATTAATATTCAGGAAAAAATTTCACAAATCCGTCAGCGAGTTTTTAATCAGGCCAGCACTAAGTTTTCCGAGATTTTAAAAGAAGCAAGAGATAAAACCGAGGTGATTGTCAGTTTTTTGGCAATTTTGGAATTAATGAAGCAAAAGACCGTTATAGTTAGGCAGGACAAAATTTTTGAAGAGATTATTATTGAAGAAATAAAGTCCAATAATTAATTTGGGAAACAATTATTTTTTTATCCGAGTTTTAACTAATAATTTTAATCAGGTAAATTTTGTTATTATTGATAAATATGACGACACTAAAATCAAAAATTGAAAGTTTGCTTTTTATTTCAAACCAGCCATTTTCCATAAAAAAAATGGTTGATTTAACCAAATCTGAAAAAATCAAAATTGAAAAAGTAATCCAAGAATTAATGACTGAATACAATAAAGAAGGCAAGGGAATTGCAATTCAAAGAATAGGGGATAAGGTTCAGATGGTGACTTCTGCTGAAAATTCCAAATTAGTGAAAGACTATATAAAAGAAGAAACAACGGGAGAACTTACAAGGCCATCTTTGGAGGCTTTAACTATTATTGCTTATCGCGGGCCGATATCGCGGGCCGAAATTGAGCAAATAAGGGGGGTAAATTGTGTTATCATTTTGCGCAATCTTTTGATGCGGGGTTTGATTGAAGTCAAAGAAGATAAAAAGAAAATGCAGATGATGTATAATATTACTTTTGATTTTTTAGAATTTCTTGGGTTAAATGAGCAGTCTCAATTGCCTGATTTTGAAAAACTGAATTCAAGTGAAAGTTTGGAAAAAATTTTAAATTCGGATATTGAAGATAAATAAAATAGCAATTTTTTGATTTAATATATTCAATCATGATTAATTTCATCACCAGCCTGATAATTATCGGCCTGTTAGTTACGACAGGCTTTGATTTTTCAATCTCAGAATCAATTGACTTTTTTCAGTCCGAGTCAAAGGATAATTTTTTACCCCAAAGGATTATAAGTCAAAGTCTTGGTATAAAGACGACGGCGAAAAATATTATTATTGCTGATGAAGAAAGCGGTTTGGAATTATATAAAAAAAATGAACAAGATATGGTGCCGGTTGCCAGCATTGTCAAACTAATGACAGCACTGGTAATTTTAGATGGTAACCCTGATTGGGATGAATTAATAACAATCCTGCCCCAAGACCAAATAGAAGGTGGAATTATATATTTTTTTTCAGGTGAACAGGTAAGACTCAAAGATCTTTTTAGCCTAATGCTTATCGCATCATCAAATGAAGCGGCAGTAGCTTTAGCCAGAAATTCAGGTATTAATGATTTTGTTTCTGCAATGAATAAAAAAGCGAGAGAGATCGGAATGGATAGTACCTATTTTTCGGAGCCAAGTGGGATTGAATCATCCAATATTTCCACAGCAGCCGATCTGTTAAAATTAACAAAAACAGCTTTTGGTATTGAACAAATTGCCAATGCTTCGAAACTCAAGACTTATGAATTTAATACGATAAATACCAAAAGAAAAGTGAAGGCTTATGCCACTAATCAGCTTTTAAGCAGTTTTTTAAATTCAGGAGAATATGAAATTTTAAGTGGAAAAACAGGCTTTATAAATAAAGCAGGATATTGTTTAGTTTTAAGGATTAAAAAAAACAACAGCCCGGTTATTACAATGGTAGTTTTGGGTTCCGAAAGTATTGAAGCCAGATGGCAGGAAACAAAAGGGTTGGCTGATTGGGTTTTTAGTAATTACGAATGGCCATAATCAAAAAAACAAGAAAACAATAAAATAATAAAGCAAGACGGAAATTATCTTTTTTGTTTTTTATCTCCGCAGTTTACTTTCTTGATTTTTTGATTTATTGTATAATGTAGTAGATTTTATTTTATGGATTTTGTTAAAATTTTTAGTGATTTTCCGCCCCAAATTGCCACTTTTTTAATAGCAATGCTTCCAATAGCCGAACTCCGTGGTTCAATACCGATTGCTTTGACTGTTTATCGTTTAGACATTTTTTCTGCATACATAATTTCAGTTGTTGGAAATATTACGCCGGTAGTTTTTATAATCTGGCTTTTAGGGCCTGTTTCGGGCTATCTAATGGAGAGATTCGGTTTGGCTAATAATTTTTTTTCATGGCTTTTTAGACGTACTAGAAATAAATTTTTCGGCAGATATGAAATTTGGGGGGACTTAGCCTTAATTGTATTTGTTGCTATCCCTTTACCTATTACCGGAGCATGGACAGGCTCTGTTGCTGCATTTTTATTTGGTATTCCGAAAAAAAAGTCTTTGCTTTTGATTACTATTGGTGCGATGATTGCTGGAGTAATTGTGACATTGGTCACCCTGGGAGTATTTCAATTTATTAATATTTTTAGATGAATTATATTTATAATTAATTTATATGGTTAAAAATAAACCAATTATTATTGCAAATTGGAAAATGAAACTCGGAATTCCCGAAACTCTTGAGTTAACCAAAGCAATAAGCAAAAAAAAATTTCCAAAAGCAGAAGTAGTCATTTGCCCATCATTTGTCAGTCTTAGTGAGGCGGGCAGTATTTTAAAACGCAGTGAAATTAAATTGGGAGCGCAGGATTGTTTTTGGGAAAGTCAGGGAGCTTATACCGGAGAAGTCTCAGCATATTATCTTCGTGAAATTGGCTGTGATTATGTGATTTTAGGTCATTCAGAGAGACGGAAATATTTAAATGAAACAGACGAAATGGTCCACCAAAAAACCAGAATGGCTCTTTCTGCAAATCTTACGCCGATTATCTGTGTTGGTGAAACTTTTTCCCAGAGGCAGGAAGGAGCAAAAGATTATATTTTGATTAAGCAAACCGTTAAAGCTTTAGAAGGGATAGATTTGCAACTTGATAAAAAAGTGATAATTGCCTATGAGCCGGTTTGGGTTATAGGCTCAGGGCAGGCCATAGCTTTATCAGAAGCCGAAGCCGCTCATCAGGTTATAAGGCAGTCATTATTTGATATATTTCCTTCGTCAATTGTAGAAAATAATTTTAGAATAATTTATGGCGGTAGCGTTGATTCGGAAAATGTTAAAGAATTTATCAATTTGGAAAATACCAGTGGAGTTTTAGTCGGAGGAGCAAGCCTTAATTCGGAAGAATTTATCAAACTTATAGAAGCCGTTTAAATTTTAAGAGAGAAATATTTATTGGCGACGTAGAGCGAGTGAAACAAAAAGTTGTTAATTTTTTGTTTCCGAGCTGAGGAGCCAAAAAGGAATACCCTTTATTATTTATGATTTTTTATTTAATTCCATTATTAATTATTGCTTTTAGTTTTTTGGTTATTTTTTTTATTGTCATTAAAAAATTTCCAAAATTGGCAAACATAAATATTGAGACAATTCCTGAGGAAAAAGAAGCGAGAGTCGCAAACAGGCTTATTTTAGAAAGACTGTCCAGAAAATTCATTTTTTTTAAAAAATTTATATCCAAACTTTTTAGTCCGGTTGGAAAAATAATAAAGGAAAAATTTGAAAATTTTTATGAAAAAGCAATTGATTTGGAAAAAAAAGCATTAAGACAGTCGGCGCCGCTAAAAAAATTAGATCTGAATCAGGATATAAAAGACATGGTAATTCAGGCTAAGCAGTTTATAGTTGACCGTGATTTTCTTAAAGCCGAAGAAAAATGTATATCAATTTTAGAAATTGATGATAAAAATCCGGATGCTTATGAAATACTTTGTGAAATATATATTGAAAGCAAAGATTATAAAAAAGCCAGGGAGACCTGTCGTTATCTTTCCAAATTATTGCTTAAAATGGGAAAAGAAAAAATTGATAATCATCGTTTAGCTAATTGTTATGCAGATTTAGGCTGGATATACCAACTTGAAGGAAGAAATAATTATGCTTTAGGTAATTATCAAAAAGCTTCTGAATTAGAGCCGAATAATCCGAGATTCCTTGACTTAATTTTAAAAATCAGTATAATATTAAAAGATAAAAACCTGGCATTACAGGTCTTTAATAATTTAAAAGAGGCAGACCCTGAAAATAAGAAATTAGTTGAGTTAAAAGCAGAAATTGATGAATTACCCGATAAATAGTCTCAACATGGCCTAAAACCTAATTAAGGTTAAGAATTGGAGCATTTATGGTCCAGATATTTCTGCTTTTAGTGAAACATCGGGACTCAGTTGATAGATCAATTTTTCGCTTACGCCAAAGTCTAAGCCGTTGTAGCTCAGTTGGTAGAGCAACTCCATGGTAAGGAGTAGGTCATCGGTTCAAGTCCGATCAACGGCTCCATGATAAAATTTAACAGCATAGCGCATTTATTGGCGACGTAGAGCGAGTGAAACAAAAAGTTGTTAATTTTTTGTTCCCGAGCCGAGGAGCCAAAAAGGGTTAATACCCTTTATTATTAATTTTTTTCGTTATAAAAACTTTTCGTTTTTTCGATTTTTCAGTTTACGTTAAGTTTAGGATCGTGTACAGTAAGATTATCAAAGTGATAGAAAGTAGCAAAGATTACTCTTTAAAAGATTAGGTGAGGATTTATTGTTTGTCGATTATATTGACTACCAAGAGAAATTTTTAATAAGATCAGCGGCAGTTAAAAGAGAGAGAATTTCTTGAAATCAGGACAAGGCAGAATGTATTTAGATGATATTTTAAAATAGATTAAAATTATGGGTGGATACTCAAGCGGTCAACGAGGGCTGACTGTAAATCAGCTGGCGTATGCCTACGTAGGTTCTGCGCCATAGGCGCACTCGCCTACGGCGAGGAATCCATCCCAAGAAATAATTTTTTCAGATTATGTTATGTATTATGTGCATGTTATAAAGAGTATAAAATATTTAAATAGATATACGGGTAGTACAGATAATGTTATCAAGAGACTAGATGAACACAATAAGGGGAAATGCAGATATACTAAGGGTAGGAGACCATGGATGTTAGTTTATCAAGAAGAGTTTTTATCTAGAGCGGAAGCCATGAAGAGAGAGAATTTCTTGAAATCAGGACAAGGCAGAATGTATTTAAATGATATTTTAAAATAGATTAAAATTATGGGTGGATACTCAAGCGGTCAACGAGG
>CAZCCC010000041.1:0-7830 GCA_964497245.1 uncultured Gammaproteobacteria bacterium
ATTCAAGGCTGTTCCATTTGCTTTCTAAAGCCCGGGCATTCAGGAATTTCCGGACATTGGGGAACTTCGGGACAGTCAGGACAGTCGGGGCATTCGGGATATTCTGGTTCTTCAGGCTCCTCAGGATTTTCCGGTTGTTCAACATTACTATTCTGCGCCTTTGGTGTTCCTCCCGCTTCAAGACTGGTTGCCCAACCGTTTAGAGATGTTCTTTCCAATGTTTGTTTTGTAATATTGTCGCCGCCGGGCCAGCCCAAGGCAAAAGGTGCTTCATCAATTAGATTTCCAATTTCGTCAAAAAGCTGGAAGTGCTCGCCTGAATTTCCAATTGAGCCGGAAAATATCTGATCAGCCAAAATGTCAGCAACAGCATCATCATTAGTTCTTTCCAACAAAAAATAACCTTTGGAATAGATTATTCCCGTTAAATTTATCATTGGAGTTTTATCAATTGCGTTAAGTTGCCAACCATCTAAACTGATGTCTTGGTCGGTTGGATTATATAATTCAATCCATTCGTGATTGGCTGAAACAATTGATCCCATCCAGGCAATTTCGTTAATTAAGATTTGAGCAGAAGCCTTAAATGGAACGATCAAAAATAAACTCATTAAGCAAGTGGTAATTAATTTAGACATAAAAAAACACGTTAATAATTAACGCGCTATGTTGAGTATAATCATCGCCTAAAAGCGATGTCGACCTTTTTATAATAATAAATAATTGCTAATTTTTTGTCAATTTAAATTTAGCATCCAAAAAACTATAGGCACAATGCCAAAATTACCATGGCATACTTTGCGGTCAATACCCTTTATTCTAACTCCGCTAAAGTAATTTTTATTTCTTTTTCTTCGCCTTTATGGATTAACTTTAAGGTTATTTCTTCTCCCGGCTGGAATTTCGCTATCATCCTATTTAAAGGATTTTGGCTGGTTATTTTTTCTCCGTTAATTTCTAAAATAATATCATTTTCTGTTATACCTGCTTTATCTGCCGGTGAACCGGGAATGACTGCCAAGTCGCTGATATTTTCTCCGCGGATAATTAGCGCTCCGTAGTCAAATTTAAGATTATTGGCTTTGGCAATTGTTTTATTTATTTGAATATATCTTATTCCAAGCCAAGGCCTGATTATTTTTCCATGTTCTTTTATACTTTTAACGAGCGTTTTTGCCTCATTAATCGGAATTGCAAAACCAATATTTTGTGCTCCTCTGATAATTGCCGTATTAATGCCAATTACTTGTCCTGAAATATTAAGTAGAGGTCCTCCGGAATTGCCCGGATTAATTGAAGCATCGGTTTGGATAACATTAATAAGTTGTTCTGTACCGGTGAAACTGGTAGCGGTTAATGACCGGGAAAGGCCGGAAATTACTCCAGTAGAAACTGTATTTTTGAATTCTCCCAAGGCGTTGCCAATGGCGACAACCGTCTGTCCGATTTTTAGATTATCGCTATCTCCCAATTCTATATGAGGCAGATTTTCTGATTCAATTTTTAATATTGCTATGTCATTTATTGGATCTCGGGCTAAAATTTCTGCATTGTATGTTTCTTCATTATTCATTAAGATAGTATATTCAACATCATCATAGGCAACAACATGCTTATTGGTTAAAATATAGCCGTTGTCTGAAATTATGAATCCGGTTCCGTTACTTATTTCTCTTTTTTCCGTTTCACCGGGCACTTGCCTTTGTCCGGGAATGCCCTGACCAAAGTCCTCGCCAAAAAACTCTCTGAAAAAGGGGTCGTTATAAAAAGGATTGTAGTAATAATGTTCAACTTTAGGCAAGTCTTTGGTTGCAATTATGCTTACCACCGCCGGTGAAGTTTTTTCAACTATGGAAATTACGGCGGATTCTTCATCAATTTTTATTATTTTTTGTTCAAATATTTCACCTGATTCTGTTTTTAGTAAATTATTTTTTTGATGAAAAAAACCATAGCTGACAAAAAAACCCGCTAATCCTCCAATTAAAGCACTGGTAAAAATAGAAATAATAAAAATTTTAGTAAGCGCAGGTTTTTTATTTTGTAATTTTTCCATATCTTTGTTTTTATTTATAAGTAAAAATATTATAACAAAATTTGATTATTTTGTTAATATTTCTAGTAATAAGTAATCCGATATTTTCTTTTAGGAAATTTAAATTTAAAAGTTTTTTCCTTTAAAGGAAAACTTAAATAGCGGAATGTTCCATAAAGAGGTTTTACCTCGCGAAGATAATTAATTGGATTTTTATTTGCCGAATGATATTCTTTTATTTCTTTTACCAAAGGCAGTAATATTAGGAACATAAAAAGTCTTGTCATGCTTGAAAAGATGAATAAGATAAAGAAGACATTAACAAAGCTTACTTTAAGATATTGAGTGATTAATCCTCCGGTTATGCTGCCAATAAAAATTCCCGCTCCAATCAACAGGTTTTGATAAGAAATAATCATCGCCCTTCGCTGTGGACCAAAAGAATCATAAATGAAATTTGATGCAGCCAGATTAAAGCCGCTCCAGCCGGCGCCGGCTAAAAATTGGGGAAATAACATCAGGTAGATTGGATTTTTGCTGATTAACCAAAAAAGCGGAACAAAAATTAAAATAATACTGCTTATTCTTATTAATTCTCGGTTGCCGTATTTATCGGAGAATTTTCCCCAAATTGGAAAAAATAAAAATGTAAAAATTCCGCCGGAAATATTTATCGCCGTAAACCAAAGAGGACTCAGTTTGATAATATTCCAGGTATAAACCGAAAAGAAAGGTCCGGCAATATCAACTGCCATTCTCATTGAGGCGACATATAAAGCAAAGCGGTTAAAATTATAGTTTGGCGTTTTTTTAATAAATTGCCAAAAAGAAAAATAGTACCCTTTTTCCAGCTTAATTGGTTTAACATGGTGTTTGCTAAGCCAATAAGCTGATATCAACCGACCGATTCCGGCAATGGCAAAGACAATTATAAAACCGATTATAATTTCTGATTTTTTAAAATAATTAAGAATTAAAGCTCCAACAACAGTTGAGCTTACGGAAAAAATGCCGGTAATTTTGTTTCTGTTTGAGAAATATTTTGCCCTCATTTTTTCCGGTACCGCATCGCCGATCATTGAAAACCATGCCGGTCCGGCGAGTGAACCGGTAAGATAATAAAAAATGAAAGCCAAGATAAAAAGCCAAATCAAATTAGCGGTTTTTCCAGATTGCAAAAATAGCAGACCAATGCCGACAAAGAGAAAGCAGCTTAAAACTTGAAGTATTACGCCGAAAATAATTACTTTCTTCCGGGAAAATTTTTCCAAGAGCCGACTGCCAAGGATTTGGGCAATCGGTCCGAAAAGATTAGCCAAACTTGATAAAAGACCGGTTTCAATATTACTTGCCTTTAATTCAAGGGCGTAAGGTATGACGTTTGCTTCTCCTGATCCTGTCATTATAGAAGCGGCGCAACCTTCCTTGACTGAAAGTTTTCTGGTTTCAGCAAAAAGTTTTTCTTCTTTTTTGTTTTTATTAGTAAACATTTTATAAAGCAGGTTTGTTTGTAGTTTAAAAATTAATTTTAATATCAGGAATGGTAATCAGCTTACCATTATAAATAAATTCACTCCCCGTCTAAATGGAGGGAGTTATTTTTTTGGGTGAATTTAGGCGGAACTTTACTCTACTAATTTAATTATAAAAAAATGTTATTTTTTGTCAATTATTTGGTATTTACTAAGCTGCAATAATGATATAAAATATAGTTAATTGAGTATAATTATTTAATGATAAACTTTATGAAAAAAATTATTTTTTTGGTGGTTTTTTCAGTCTTGCTTTCTTTCCCAGCCTTGGCTGCCGAGCAGAAAAGTAAGGTATTAATTGATGATTCAGGACTAAAGCAAGCGGCTAATTCAGATGATATGAAAGACAGACAGCAGCCAGAAGACAGAGAAGCTACTTCTGCATCTCCTCGTTATGGACAGGATTCAGAAATTAAAGATCAGCCCGTTCAAATTCAAAATAAAGGAATTTCGGCCGAGCAAGTTCGGGATGGAGCAAAAAATTTTTGGGATTCAATTCAGGCTGAGCCAAAAGCTGAAACCGCTCAAGATCTCAAGTTGTTGATTTTGGAAAAAAAGCAGGAATTAGCCAGAGAGTTTGAGTTAGTAGGAAATAAAGTAAAACAAAAAGTGTTTAAAAATCAAAATGTTGTTAGGGAAGCAGTTCACGCCTTGGTGGCAGCTGAAAATTTAGCTTTCGGAATCGGTCCGCAGATTTCAGCGATTGCTCAAGAATTCAATAATTCAGCTGAAAAGATAATTCAGGCTGAAGAAAGAATTCAAGCACGCAGTAAAATAAGATCTTTTTTCTTTGGAGGCGATCTGAAGGCCGCCTTGGAATTAAAAGATGAAATAGAAAAAAATAAAAGCAGAATACAAGAATTGAGGCGGCTTGAATCTGACTGCGATTGTGAGCAGGAAATATTGGAAATAATTCAAGAGCAGGTTGGCAATTTGGAGCAGGAGCAATATCGGCTTGAGCAGTTAGCCAGAAAACAAACAGAAAGCAGGGGTCTTTTTGGAATTTTGCTCAGTTGGTTTAAGAGATAATCTTATGACCTTTATAAATGACTCTTTTAGAACGGGTGTAAGTTTTGGTCTAACTTCGGCAGTTATTACCACCTTAGGTTTAATGGTTGGTTTATATTCCAGTACCAATTCCAAGTTGGTTGTTTTAGGAGGTATATTGACCATTGCTGTTGCTGATTCTTTTTCTGATGCTTTAGGTATTCACATTTCGGAAGAGTCAGAAAAAATCCATACAAAGAAAGAAATTTGGCAGTCAACTGTCTTTACCTTTTTAACCAAATTTTTATTTGCATTAACATTTGTTGTGCCGGTATTGCTGCTAGAAATTTCAATGGCAATTATTATGAGTATTATTTGGGGTATGTCAGCCTTAAGCTTATTAAGCTACAAAATTGCCAAAACAAAAGGTGAAAATCCAAAAGTAGTGATAGCCGAACATTTAATTATCGCAATTGTTGTGATTGCTTTAACTAATTATATTGGAGTTTTGATTAATAAATTTTTTAGCTAGAGACTTGAAATTATAACAAAAAGCCGGGGAAATAACCCGACTTTTTGTTAGTGTTTTTTATTTGGCTATTCAAAAAATATTGGAATCTCTAAAGCGTCATCATATTCCGGCAGCCCTGATGGATTATCTTTTTGTAATATTAAAGATCCGCGGTTGCTGATTGAAGTGTTTGGCTTTTTAAATTCCAGAATGGCTCTAAATTCAACAAATTCTTCTGTCATCCATTCTGATTTTGCTTCTGCATAACTTTCGGCAATTATCAGTCCGCTCCAGTCAGTTAAAACAACCGGAAAACTTGCCTCAAAAAACCAAGTTCCCCGAGCCTTTCCTTCAATGACTAGTGGGCTGGAAATTTTTTGGTTGGGTCTTGGGTTATAAATTTGGATTAAATTAATTTTTCCCATCTCATTTCCTATTTCTTCAACAAATGTTTTGCCGTCAGCCATACATTGTCTCGGGTAAGTTTCCATAACAAGATTTCCGGCATTGATGCAGTCTTCAAAATTGGCAATGGAATTTTCTTTTGATTCAAGCTTGCATACAGGTACGCATTGCATAGTACAGAAATCTGCATCAGGATCGTGCCGGCAGGCTGATTCACAAGGCAAAAATATTCCGCCAATTTGATCGCAAAATTCTTCACCTATATATTCGCACTCCTGATGTTCCCAAAGCCAGTTTCCGCCGCTTTCTTGGCAGATTCTCATGGCGGTATTTTGTTTTTTTATGTTTTCATACCAATTTTTATCAAAGCCGATACTTTCACAAAATTCTTCCGTTTGACAGGAAAGAGAGCTACATTCTAGACAAGGCGGGCAGACTATGCATTTTGAAGGGCAATTTTCTGACGAGTATGATTCACAGTCCAATTCATCAATTATTTTTGGACTTTCGTTTACCATTGAACCGTTTGTTTGGGGTTGATTAATAACAAGCCAAACGGCAAAAGCGCTTATTCCTATAATTATTATGATTATCAGGGAAGCAATTAATCCAATTTTTTTCATACTTTTAAATTTAAAGGTTTGTTAATTTTTATTGGCGACGCAGAGAGAGTGTCCATTACCTATTTTTTAGACGAGGAACCAAAAAGGATTAATATCCTTTATCTATCTTCTAAAGATATACCATAAAAAAATCTTTATTGCAACATTTAAATTTGCCTTAAAAATTTTTCTTATATCCTTTACTTATTTGAAATAATATTATTTTTTACAAGCCGCATTTATGCCGGCTACATAGCCGGTACTCCAGGCGCCCTGCAGATTAAATCCGCCGGTTACCGCATCAATGTTCAAAATTTCACCGGCAAAAAATAGTCCGGGAATAATTTTTGATTCCATTGTTTTTGGATTTATCTCGTTTAGGTTAATTCCGCCGGAAGTGACAATTGATTTAATTATGTCTTCCACACCCGAAATTTTTAGCTTGAAATTTTTTAGCAGGTTTAATAATTTTTTTCTTTCTTCTTTTCTAATTTCAGCACATTTTTTATTTTCATCAATTTCGGTTAATTCAATCATTAGTGGAATTAATTTTTTTGGCATGAGTTTTTGCAGGCTGTTTTTTAGCGCCTTGTTTTTAAATTCATTAAAGTCGCGCATAATTCTTTTATCCAGAGTTTGATAATCCAGCGCCGGCTTGAAATCAATTCTAAGTTCAAGGTTTTTTTCTAAATTTTGGCTTATTTTTTTGCTCATGTCCAAAATAATCGGACCGCTTATTCCGTTGTGGGTAAATATTGCTTCGCCTGTTCTTTCATCAATTTTTTTATTATCTTTGTAAACCGATATTTTAACGTTTTTTAAACTCAATCCTTGAAGTTTTTTAATCCAATGTTCTTTAATTACTATTGGCACCAGAGCCGGACCTATTTTTTCAATTTTGTGCCCGAATTTTTTACCCCACTTATAACCGTCGCCACAGCTGCCTGTTTCTGGATAAGAAACTCCGCCGGTGCAAATTATTAGTTTATTTGAGGTAACTATTGAATTGTTTAGGGCTATTTGAAAATTTTTATTTTTAAATGAAATATCTTTAATTTCAGTTTTGGTTATTACTTTAACCCCGTATTTATTTAATTGTTTAATCAGTATTTCAAGAACTTCGCTTGCTTTGTCAGATGTTGGAAATATTCTATTACCTCTTTCAGTTTTTGTTTTAAGCCCGGATTCGCTAAAAAAATTAATTAGCGCATGATTATCAAATTGATTAAAGCAAGAATATAAAAATTTTCCATTATCTCCGAAAGCTGATACTAAATCCTTGACTTCTTTACACGAGCTTGTAATGTTGCAACGGCCTTTTCCGGTAAGAAGCAGTTTTTTTCCAAGTTTTTCATTTTTTTCCAGGATTAGTGTTTTGGCTCCATTTTTAGCGGCGAAAATGGCAGCCATCATTCCAGCCGGACCCCCGCCGATTATAACAACGTTAGTTTTTAAATTATTTTTCATATTATTAAGAAGTATATATTAATATAGTTATTATAACAAAAAAATCTCCTTTAGGGAGATTTTTTTGATGGGGTGAGCGACCGGGCTTGAACCGGCAACCACTGGTGCCACAAACCAGTGCTCTACCAATTGAGCTACGCCCACCAAAATAAAATTTTTATTAATCTTATAATATCACCAAGTTAATATTCAATGATACCTCTTATGTGCTCAATTTTAATCTGTATCGGCTCATTTGGCGTGACAACTCGGTCTGGTGCTGTCACTTATTGTATATTTTAGACCTTTTTT
>CAZCCC010000042.1:0-5991 GCA_964497245.1 uncultured Gammaproteobacteria bacterium
AATAAATTCATTGAAATATCATTCAAGGCTGTTCCATTTGCTTTCTAAAGCCCCCCCTGCTCTCGGGTATATTAAAGCAAACGGAACAAGGTAAGATAAAAATATAGCTAAATCTTAGTATACATCAATTATCATTTTTATGCTTTTTACTTATTAAACTTTCTCTTTTTTTATTTCTGCTGATTTTTTCTCAAATAAACAAATTTTTAACTTTCATAACAGCTACAACTCTTAATTGATACTTTCTACCGAGTTAGACAATAAAATAAAAATTAATTATAATTAAAATACATAATTACTAGATAAAATCAAGCTACCTCCTTCATGCTCATTTAAACTAAATTTTAACGAAAAAAAATAAATATATTAACCATTAAACTTAAAAAAATAATAAAAATATGACTGAATTGACCAAAGAATCAAATTCAAAATTTTCTAAAAAAACAAATAAAAAAGTCGCGATTAACTCTAAAATTCATCCTTTAATAACCAAGGTTGGAATTACAACAGGAATACTATTAATAACTTCCGCCGGTTTAATTTTTTCCTCTTATCTTATTTTTTCCGTTTTATATTACCCGGAAGCCAAATTGGCTAAATCAACTCAAACAAATTATTATGTTGACTGTTCAATTATTTCCAGTGGTAATGGTTCAGAATCTTCACCTTTTAACTCTATTAATGAGGCAATTCAAAAAGCAGATTCTGGCTATACTATAAAGGTTAAATCTGGAGATTGCCGCAATGAAGGAAGAATTAATGTAACTAAATCAAACTTGATGCTAGAAGGCATGGGTAATGTTTTTACTAAAGGTTTTACTATTTTTAATCTCAATAACTGGCAATCGGTTAATAATGTAACTGTTAAAAACTTTAAAATAACTGAAACCGGCAGTGATGAAATAACCGGAACTGGAATTATTATTGCCGGTAATAGTAACAACATTAGCGATAATCATATTTATCAGACTAGCAGGCAGGGCATTTATATACTCGGCACCGACTATGAAGCTAAAAATAACTCAATTATTAATAATACTATTGAAAAATCCGGTTTAGGTTTTAATGATATGAATTCCATCGGAATTTTGGTTCATGGTTATAAGGCTGATTCTAATACAATAGAAAATAACATTATAAAAGAAAATAATCACGCAGGAATCGGAGTTATGGATTCTTCAAAAAATATTATTAGCGATAATATTGTCAATAATAACGGCGGCCCAGGAATTCATATTGGTGGAGTCGTATCTAACAATAATATTATTGAAAAAAATACCATCTATGGAAATTGCCTGAAAAGAGACGACATCTATGGTATTGATTTGCTTAGCGTAGGCGATAATAACATTATAAGGTATAACATAGTTTATTCTCAACACGATACTCTGCTGGATAGTAACATCGGGCCTAATCCGGGAAATCCTGAGGGAAGTCCTAAATATGGTACCGGCGGAATACGTTTTGACGGGGGCGTACCTAATACAAATGTCTGGAATGCCTCTGGAAATAAAGCTTATTATAATTTAATTTATAATGAAAGAACAGGAATGTCTGTTTTGAATTTTAATAATGTTGAATTCTATAATAATACAATATATAACTCCTTAGATAGCGGGATGAATTTTCTTGCATATAACGATGCTAAAACTAATTTTAGTGGCTTAGTTATTATGAATAATATTATTCATACTGCTCCTAAAATGATTAATTTTACTGTAAGACCTAACAGTATTTGGACTAATTATCCTATCTTTAATAACAACATATATTATAATTCCAATGAAACTAAATTCAATTGGATTACAGCAGATGTTTTTACAGTTAAAGAAGTTGATTTTACTGGCTGGAAAAAATTACCTGAAATTTCTGCAAATAATTCGGAAAGTAATTCACAAAATATTAATCCTTTATTAAATAATCCTACAAATAATAACTTTTCTTTAAGTAATAATTCTAGCGCCATAAATGCCGGAGCTTCAGTTGGATTAGACCATGATATTGCTGGCCAACAAATTATAGGATTGCCAGATATTGGTGCCTATGAATATTCTAATTGTATACCTGCAACATGCTCGGCAATTGGCAAGGAATGCGGTAGTCATCCTGATGGATGCGGAGGCATTCTAGATTGTGGAAATTGTCCAGAATCACTCCCGCCACTCCCGCCACTCTCTCAGGATATAGACGGCTCATGTACCCTTGAAGAACTTGATAATTTAAGATGCATATTTTTTGATGAAAATCGCGGCGGACCGGAAATTTGGTTTCAAAAATGTAATGGCAACGCCTGGGTTAATATGGAGGCTTGTCCAATTGCTTGCGATGAAGGAATTTGTATAGAACCAAAAGCTAAACAAGAATGTATAGATGGCACTTGTAGCCAAAAAATTTGCACACCCTCTACATGTACATTAATTGGCAAAAATTGTGGTAATTATCCTAATGGCTGCGGAGGTGTTCTAAACTGCGGGACTTGTCCGTCCAACCAAGAATGCATTGATGGTATTTGCAAAGAAAAAATTTGTGATAATTCATCTTGTTGCAAAGCTAAAGATAGTAAATATCCTTACTATAATTCTTGGAGAAAAAGATGCTGTTCCTCTTCCTTTATTTTTTCCCGCTGTATAAATCCATAAATACTATACTACAAAAAACAGCCTTCTCTCAAAGGCTGTTTTTTAAACTTTAGGCGGTTTTTTTATGCTTTGTCAGCCTTATTACCATTAAGCGTGGATAAAAGGACGTGATAAAGCGGCTGTTTTGAATCCTCATCTTCAGTCCATTTTTTGTTTTTGAAGACTACAACTCTTTTGCCTTCAATTTCTCCGGTTAAAACCGGACCTTTTTCGCTTTTAATTTTGCTGGCCCAAAGCGCCCCAAGCCTGTTTGATTTTTCTGCCATAGTTTTGTATGGTTATGAATTAGTAAATAAAATTAAGAATCAAGAATTAAGGGTTAAGAATCCTTGACTTAGAACTTTTAATCAAGCCGTTGGTAATTTTATTGATTGTGACAGTCAGCTTAGCAATTTTCTCAAACTCTTCATCATCAATATATTTAATATCCTTGGAAATTAATAGTTGGTTTTGAACTTCAGTTAAAGAACCGAGAGAAATTGAATAAAATTGATATTTTTCTTTATATGATTTACGACTGAAGCCTTCGGCAACATTAGAAGTAATTGATACTGCTGCCCTTCTAAGCTGGAAAACTAAACCAAACATTTCTGAAGGAAGAAATTTACTTGTTAGTTTATAGATTTCTAAAACCAGCTTATAGCCTTCTTGCCAAGCTATTAATTCAGTAAATGATTTAATTTTTTTTGATTCTTGATTCATGATTCTTTATTTAAGCAATAATAAAAGCGCAAAACTACTAAATTAGCTGCGCTATGTTGATTGAAATTCAATTGTTATTAACAGATTATCAAATCAAATTTAGACTGTCAAGAGCTTATCTGCTATAATGAAAATCATATGAAAAAAATTATAATAATTACACTGGTTATTTTTTCTCTCTTGCCAAAAATGAAAGCTGAAGCTTCAACAAATAGCTTAAGCCAGAGGCTCAAAGGGAGAATACTATTGCAAGTTGAAAGCTACGGACGAGCTTGGTATGTTGATCCGATCTCTCTTGATCGCTACTATATGCCTAATGGTAATGAGGCCTATTTTTTAATGAGAACTAAAGGGCTTGGAATTACCAACAAAGACCTTGATAAAATTCCGACAAAAAAAGGAGGGAAAGGCGACATAAAAATGATTGAAAGGCTTAAAGGCAGAATACTTTTACAGGTGGAAAAAAACGGCGAAGCCTGGTATATTGATCCGACTGATGGCCTTCGCTACTATTTAAAAGACGGCGAGGCTGCCTATAAATTAATGAAATCCAAAGGACTGGGAATAACCAATCAGAACTTGGCTCAAATCCCAATGAATAAAGAACAAATTGCCCACGATACCACTTTTAATAATGTGGCTTATGTGGCTTTTGACGGAAAAAATTTTTATAACGGCTACAATTCCGAACAAATCCTGCCCTTGGCGTCTTTAACCAAATTGATGACTGCGTTGGTTTTTTTAGATACCAATCCCGACTGGGATAAAAAAATAATAATCACAAAAGAACAAATAAACTACCCCAAAAGCCTAGTTGGAAACGACCCAACTAGCGAGATAGACATTGAAGCAGGAGATATTTTAAGTATTTATGACTTATGGCTTGCCTTGCTAGTTTCTTCTTCAAATCAAGCTGCAGTTGCTTTGGCAGATAACTCAGGATTAAGTCGGCAGGAATTTGTAGAAAAAATGAATCAAAAAGCCTCTTATTTAGAATTACTAAAAACCAAATTTTATGAAATGAGCGGGCTTGATGCACATAATGTCACAACACCAAAAGAAATGGCAAAACTGGCTTACATCGCCTTTCAGCAGCAAAAAATTGCTGAAATTCACGAAAACCAAGAATATACAATTACCGCTTTAACCGGCAAATCGGAAATAAAAAAAATAAACGTAGTGGACAGAAATTATAGTCTGCAAAAATTCAGCCCGCAAACTTCAAAAACCGGCTACTTAATAGAAGCACAAAGAACGGTTGCGCTGAAAAAAAACGGAAAAATAATAGTTGTAATGCACGCTTTAAGCATGAATCAAAGAAACACCATTATTGAAAAATTGATAAACTAACTTTTAAATAAAAATATAATATTATTTATTAGATTTGGCTTATAAATTTTTTCCGCTTTAATTGCGGATTTTTAAATTCTAAAATAAAGGGTATTAACCGCGGAGTCCCGCACCTTAATTAAAATATACAAGACCGGATCCTCTATTTTTCACTCCGCCAAAGGCGGAGGAAAAATCGGGACGGGGTATTAACCCTTTTTGGCTCCTCGGCTCGGTCCGCCAAAGGCTCTTGTTCGCCTACGACGGGGACAAGCGCTTTGCGTAACAAATAAAAAGGGCCAGAATAAATGGATGAGGAGTCCATAAATTCTGAGCCCAAAATTGCAAGTTTGGTTACAGAACTAGGTCATCAGTTGAGTGGGGTTGCCACTATTTGACTGTCATTATTGACAAGGGGTTGCCTTGCTTTTATTTTTCAGTCCTGATAACTTTGTACAAATGTTTTCCAAACTTATTCGGCATCCGGAGCTGCCAGAACTTTATCGTCAAGCTCCAGAAAGCCGGCAGAGTCGGTAGCCGGTTCCGTGACTACGACAGCAGTCGGAACAACCGGAGAACCAAGATATTTGCTACGATATGCCATCGCAGCATCTACGGGAGTGGAAACTGAAAGCCCGTCGTAAGAGAGAAACTCTCCACTTGCATCACTGAGGCCGCCAAATTCAATAGCGGCTTGCGCTTGTGCCAAACGGCTTCGAATTTCCTTAAAGTAACGATTTTCGTCAACATTGATTCCTGTGCCAACCAGTGATTGAGCCAATGCCTTAACCTCGGCAATAGCCTCACCGCTTTGCAACAACACTTCAATGTGACTCAGATCTGCTTTTTGACTTTCCAACTGGGCCTTGCTGTCACTGATAGCAGCCATACCCTGCTCAATTGCTTGAAAAAGCATCTGATAGCTGGTCTGAGCCGTCTGAAAACGAACCCGAAGTCTCTCACACAATTCCGCCCGGCGATTCACGTCAGCGATAACGCGTTCCCGGCTTAAATCTTGTCCATTAACCGGAATAGTCGGGCCGGTATGGGCCTCAAGCAAAACCAAACCCTGGCCAAGTGCCGATTCGTGTTTTGCCAGTTGGACTTGTAGTCCGTCTCGTTCACGGGCGATATTGTTGAGTCGTTCTTTGGCGACCAAAATTTCGGCATACTTGCCTTGAAGTTTCGCCAACTGCTCAACGATCTCGGTCCGGGCATTGTCAACCAAGTTTCTGCTGCGTACACGGTCAGCAAAACCTTGGTCAATATCACCCCGCGTCTGCCAAAAGTAGTCCTTGCTCCACGGAAAGACAGTAAAAGC
>CAZCCC010000043.1:0-5540 GCA_964497245.1 uncultured Gammaproteobacteria bacterium
TTATGATTTAGCTATAATTTCATTATACCTTGTTCCATTTACTTTATTATACCCGCAGGGGGGGGTTGACATAATTGTAAAAATTATTTATAATTAATTATTATTAAAGATTCGATACTCATTTCCAGTTTGTAAAATTCTGATTTTGAGACATTCGGGTCAGAATTTTTTATTTTATCATGACGCAACAAACATTTAATGGATTGGGTATAGCTCCAAAAATTAGGGAAATTTTGGATAAATTGCATTTTACTGTACCAACCCCAATTCAAAATCAATCAATTCAACCGGCCCTTTTAGGCAAAGATATTATGGGAATTGCTCAAACCGGTACAGGCAAGACCTTGGCATTTGGTATCCCAATGATGCAGCTTATAGCTCAAAATAAAGGCAAAGGCTTAGTTATTTTACCAACCCGTGAATTAGCTGCTCAAGTAAGAGAAGCTTTGAATCAAGTTGGACAACATTTGGGTTTAAGAATGGCGACTCTAATTGGAGGGGAAAATATTCATCGTCAATTAGTTCAGCTTAGGGTTCAACCTCATATAGTTATTGCAACTCCAGGAAGATTAATTGATCACATAAAACAAAGAACAGTTAATTTAAGTCAGACAAAAATATTAGTTTTAGATGAAGCGGATAGAATGCTAGATATGGGATTTGCCCCACAGATAAAAGAAATACTAAAAACCCTGCCAAAAGATAGACAGACTTTGCTTTTTTCAGCAACACTACCGGTTGAAATTGTAAGTATAGCCAAAAATTATATGAAATTTCCAGTTAGAGTAGAAGTGGCTCCTTCAGGTACAGCGGCTGCTAATGTAACCCAAGAAATATTTTTTGTAAACAGAGAGGATAAGTTGTCTCTCCTTAAAAATATATTGTCTGAGTATAAAGGTAGTGTTCTGATTTTTTCTAGAACTAAGTTTGGTGTAAAAAAAATGACCCAGCTAATTTCACGGATGGGACATACGGTTTCTGAAATTCATTCTAATCGATCACTAAATCAACGTACTGAGGCTTTGGCTGGGTTTAAAACCGGCCGTTACCGTATTTTAGCTGCAACTGATATTGCAGCTCGCGGACTTGATGTAAATAATATTGAACTGGTTATTAATTATGATTTACCCGAGCAAATAAGTGATTATGTCCATCGAATTGGTAGAACCGGAAGAGCTTCAAATATTGGTCATGCAATTTCCTTTGCAACACCAAATCAAAAATCAGATGTTAAGGCAATAGAAAAATTAATCAAAAAGCAACTGGTTATTTCAAATTTACCTAGCTTACCTAAAAATCAATTTAAGCCTTCATTTAATAAGCAGCCCAAATCTTCAGAAAATTCCTATTTAAGTAGAAAGAATGTTTTAGGAAGATCAGGTAGTAGAAGAAAGAAATATGGAAAAGATAATGCTGATAGACGACGTCAGCCCTTTAGTCGATTTAATAATCGTAGAGGTAAAAGCCGTTATTAATATTTTTTACATATAATAATTTAGTTCTTAATTTTACAGATATTATAAAAAAATCGCTCACTAGCGATTTTTTTTAGTTCCATAGTTTATTATAAGTTTCTCAATGAAATTCCTTACTTCATAGGTTAGTTTAAGGTCGGCTCTTTAAAGGTATATGGGTGCTACCTTTAGAATACCAAAGTGTTGCGGTGGGCACCCATTTCTTAGTAAATCTTGTCTACGCTCTAATTGATACGTAATTAGTTGTTAATACTTGTTGGTACTTCCTGACAAATACTGCTGGAGGCATTTTTAGTTTATTATGAATTCGTTGTTATTGTAGTACTGAATTTGTAGGTAGATATTGGTAGCCAGTTCATCTAAGGTCTTGAATCTGTTTGGAAAAATATGGAAGATCAATTATTCTGCATCCCGTTTCACCAAAAGCTTGTTTACTTAGGTTACCCTAGGCTCTAGATTGACAGAAATATCAAGTTGTGGTATACTATGTCATTAGTTCTTTTTAACTATAATTTACCCACCTATGCTCCTACGGAGATTCGGTGGGCAGACTTGCGAAAGTAGCTAGCCATAGCCAAAAGCCACTCAATTATCAGATCTAAAATCGAGTTTAAGATGAACCTGTATGTGTGATTTCTGGCTATGGCTACCACAACGGTGCCCTCTAGCATACTCCATTTCTCGCCCTCTACAAGAAGGCGAGCAGTCCGACTAGCAGTCGGAAGAAAGGATAGTGCCATGTCTAAGTATGGGCACAAAACGGGTAATTGGTTCGAGGCGATCGCCAACAAGCTGGGTGGCGAAGAAGGCGCCGAGAAGTTTCTCCGCGGAGAGACGGCAGTCTGCGTGCCAGATCGTTGCTGGACCGAACGAGATGGTGTGATCTACTTCATGGTCGTCCCTGACGGCACCACCGGTGAAGACTGGATCACTCGCCTGGAAGGCAAGGGAAAAAGTCTGAGCGATGAAGCCAAGTTCGTGCTTCGCTCGCGGGATTTCAAGCCCACCTCGGGCGTGATCTACGAAATCGCCGTCCTGAAGGGCATGCTCTTCAACGACAGTGACCGGGTCACCAAAAAGATCCGGACCGAAGCCGAGCAGCGCACGCTCTCCACCCCCAACGCTGAAATCGCCTGCCTGATCCGCGACAAGTTCACGGATGAGGAGATCGAGGCTATGGGTCTGGTGTGGATCGTGACCATGCACGAGCCTATTGCCGGTTCGGATGGCAATCCATTCTTGCTCAGTGCTCGCCGTGTCGTTAGTGGTTCCTGGCTGTTCACGTGTTGGGACAACCCCGACGACAAGTGGCGTCGCGAGTTCGGTTTCGCCTTCGTTGTCTCGCAAGTAACTTCGTCCTAAGTCCTTTGGACTTAAGAACTTGGACCTTTGGTCTAGGAACTTAGTCCTCGGACTTGAATTCGTCGACCCGCACGGTTAACTCTGTTGCGGGTTGATTTCTTTTTGTTTAATTTAAAAACTAAATCAGATTTGTTATACTAAAAATGGTACTAGGTGAATATGCCAGCGATTACGGTTGCTGACTACCGAATTAATTTTCCGTCTTTGCCTGTGGCCTTGAAAAATAAATTTGTGTAACCTCACCTTAATTTAAAGATTAAGTTTTTTGAAAGATTTCTGTAATCTGGTGCGAAGTTACCTTCTGCTTAGATTTTATTGAGAAGGTTATTTTGAGAAGTGAATCAGGTTAGGCAGTTAGTCGCATTTTTGGTAAATAAAAAAAACAAAAAAGCAAAGCGGAGACGATGGGGCTCGAACCCACGACCTTCTGCGTGACAGGCAGACGCTCTAACCAACTGAGCTACGCCTCCGCTTTGCTTTTTTGTTTTAAATAACAAAGACCCCTCTTGTACCACATTAAATATTTTTTTAAACTCAAATTTATAATATATAAATTCAGGTTTGGTGCGAGATAACCAACTGAGTCCCGACGAACGCCTTTGGCGTTGTCGGGATCCCGATTTTTCGCCTCTGGCGAAAACATCGGGATTACCTAAGAGACTGAATAATTTTTTCAAAGACTTTGGGATTTTTTTCGGCAATTCCGGCTAAAACCTTTCGGTCTAATTCTATATTATTCTTTTTTAGCAAGTCAATGAATTTAGAATAAGGCAATTCAGCTTGTCGGCTGGCAGCGTTTATTTTAATCTGCCACAAAGACCGGTTGGTCCTCTTTTTCTTTTTTCTGTCAGTAAAGGCATGAACCCCTGATTTTAAAGCAGCGGTTTTAGCGAGGCGGATGGTATTCTTTCTGCCCCATTTGTAACCTTTTGTTTTTTGGTAAAGTTTTTTCCTCTTAGCAACATGAGTTTTTCCTCTTTTTACTCTTGGCATATATTATTTTATATTAAAGTCTAGCTTATAGCAATAATAGCTACAATTAAACTTTTATGAATAAGGCAATAGTCGGCTGACATTTTTTTGATCAGCTTTTGAAACGGTTTTAGAGCGTCGTTTTTTTCGCCCGGATTTTCCGGATTCACGAGCGTTGAAATGGTCCTGTCCGGCCCGCTTTGTAACATATTTTTTATTTTTTTTTGATTTAGTCACCTTTATCCTTTTAGTGGTGGCTTTGTGAGTTTTTAATTTCATAGGTTTATAGTATAAATATTTTGGCATTTGCCACTAATATTTATTATTTAAAAATCATATTAAATTATAAAAATTAAAAAACAGCGGTTGCTGAAATTTTAGCTTATTATTAACAGTGACGGAACAAAAGGAGCTCGCGGCAATATTTTTATTTTTTAGCAATCAGTACTGTCACTTTACCGCCCTGAATATTTATTGGCTGTTCAATTACAGTTTCTATATTTTTATTTAGTTCACTAATAAATTTTTTTACTACTTCAGCGGCTAGGCTCTTATGTTGCCTTTCTCTGCCTTTTAAAGTAATTTCCGTTTTTACTTTATCTCCTTGGTCTAAAAATTTTTTTGCTTGATTTATTTTTACCGAGAGATCGTGTCCGCTGATTCTTAAAGACAATCTTATTCCTTTTGTTTCAATTTTTTTCTTCTTGGCACTTTCTTTTCTCCTTTCTTTTTCTTCTTGATATCTTAATTTACTGTAATCAACAATTTTAGCGACCGGTGGCTTGGCAACGGGTGATACCTCAACCAGATCAAGACCTTTTTCTTTAGCCATTGTCAATGCTTTATCAGTATCAATTATGCCAATATTATCTCCATTTTCATCAATAAGCCTAATTTGTGGTACTCTAATAAATTGATTTGTTTTATATTTTCTTTTTATTTCTTGTTTATACCTTGGTTTTTTTCGGGAAATTCTCACTTTTATCTAAGTTAATTTATTAGTCATTTTTATGGTGGAGATGAGGGGATTTGCACCCCTGTCTAAAATAAAGCCCCAAGCACATTTACGAGCTTAGTTAATTTTTTGTTTCAGCCTTTAGGTATAAAATTAACAAAACCCTAAAAGCTAAAGTCTTCAAGCTCTTAGTAAATTATTGAGACTATAATTTACCCAGCCTAATGTATGACACCAGTATCCGGCTATTAGGCGTTGCCGGGCTGATGGTTCCTTGCTTAAACAGCTGGAACAGGAGCTAAAGCCAGTGAGCTAAAAGCGCATTTGACTCTAGCAATAAGTGATTTGGCACTTATATTTTGATAATTGATATTTACGAGCCAAAAATCAATGCTCGGCTTGAATACTTAAGACTTGTATTCTATCGATTTTAAACATCCCCAAGTTTAAACTACCTCATTTTTTTCAACTTGCTTCTTATTTCACGGTCTGACTCCCTTTTTTTAATAGTTTGCCGTTTATCATGTTGTTTTTTTCCTCTGACTACGGCAACGGCAAGTTTTATCAGGCCTCCTTTAGTATATACAGAAATCGGTAAAATTGTCAAGCCTTTTTCCCGACTTTTTCCCAAAAGATGCCCGATTTCTTTTTTATGGAATATTAATTTTCTGGTCCTGGTTGGTTGATATTTATGTTGGTTCGCAGATGCCGGTTTATATGGAGAAATATGAGCTCCAACCAGCCAAGCCTCCATTTTATTATCTATACTTACATAG
>CAZCCC010000044.1:0-3561 GCA_964497245.1 uncultured Gammaproteobacteria bacterium
ACCAGAAGAAATGGAACTTTATTCTTCATTGGCCGGTAAGCCGAAAGTCGCAATTATTTTTTGTATTAAGCCGGAGATAAGTAATGAAAAAATTGATTTTAAAATCACTAGGATAAGAATAGGTGGCTTGAATATTCATCCTAAACCGGTTGAATTTATTATTCGTTTTATTGCCGCCAAAAAAACCCCGCCTGACTTTGAAAAAATTATGTTAGGGTTTTTGAATAAATTGGCTGATATAGAAAACTTTGAAATGTTGGACGGAGAGATGAGGCTTTCACTCAATATGAAACTGGAATCCTTTTTAGAGGAGATATCTTTAGACGAAGAGCAACTGAGAATGCTTGAAGAGAAATTTAAAACTAAAATTGAATAATGAAATTACTTAATAAAATAATTCCATTTCTAACTTCAGCAGCAGTTTTTGTTTTATTGGAAATTTTATTATTTTTCCCCAAAAGTATTTACTGGGTAGTTGTTTCAGCTTTATTTTTAGTCATCTTGGCAATTTTTCAAATAACCGGAAGATTTATTATAAAAAATAGCTTTTTAAATTTAATCACCACTCCGATATTTTTGATCTCCGGAGGCTTTATGTTTCTGGTTTTTTTAGAAAATGTTTTATTGAGGCATTTTATTGCTTTGGCTATTGTATTGTTAATTTTTGCAATTTTGCAGTCTGTGACTTTGAAGTTTAATTTTCGCCATAAATATCAGCCACATTCGCTGGACAATATAATAAGTCACACAAATTCGCTTAGTGTTTTTTTGATATCGTCTGGATTTTTTAGTTTTTTAATTTTTTTGGCGGTTTCTTCAGGGCTTCTGTTCGCTTTATTTGGAGCTTTTATTTTTTTGATTACTATTCAGCTGCTTTGGTTTAGTGAGACTTCAATTAAATCAGGCTGGCCTTTTTTATTTGTAATTACTGTTTTGATGGTTGAAATTTTTTGGGCGGTGATTTATCTGCCGACAAGTATTTATGTGAATGCAATGATTTTAACACTGTCTTATTATTTAATAAGTGGAATATTAAAAAATTGGCTTTTAGGGATACGCGAAAACCGAGTAATAAAACGCTATTTAATTGTAAGTGCGGCAAGCTTAATAATAATTTTGGCAACTGCCAAGTGGTTTTAATAATATGAATTTTTTTAAATTTAAAAAAGATCAGCAATTTATCTCTCAGGTAGTGATTTTATCCATGCTTTTTGGATTCACGGCCGGAGTAGTTGGCCAGATTTTTTCCAATGTTTATCTTGATCCGTGGCAAAACGATTATATCTATCAAGACACATTTGCAGTTAATGTTAACCAAAATATAGCCAGGCCAATACCGGAATTGAGGCGGGTGGAAAGATTTTTAGGCATTCAGCAAGATTTTGAAGTTAATAAGTCTGTTCAGAAAGTGAGTCCGGCGCTGGTCGGGATTTATCTTAAAAAATCTTCAGGATCAAATCTGATAGATCAGGCATACCTGCCTTCAAGTTTGAAAACCAACGGCTTCATATTGACTAATGACGGTTGGATTGTAACTTGCGGGGATTTTTTGAAAAATTCAAAAAAAGAAGATTTGTCCGTGGCCTACGCCGGGGGGATTTTCCCGGTTGAAGAAATAATAGTTGATTCTGTCACTGGAGTTATTTTTATAAAAATTTCAGCCAGCAATTTGCCGGTTATAGTTTTGGGTGACTCAAAAGATATATCCGGAGGCCAGTTGGCGGTAGCCTTGAATTTTTTGAATAATGTTTTTATTACAACTATTAAAAATAACGGCTATAAGCAGATTGAATCAAAAGAAGATTTTATAAACTCCTCAGAAGGATTTGATAAATTATTTTTACTTTCAGATAACCTGGAAAAAAGTTATATTGGTAGTCCTTTGGTTAATTTGGCCGGTGAAGTGATTGGCATAATCAAAGAGGATTTAAAAGGAGGAGTTTTTACTGCCGTTCCTATAAATCAATTTCGGTCAATAATTCTTGACGTTTTAAGGAGTGGCATGGTCAAAAGGCCTTATTTGGGAATAAAATATATTGATTTATCTCAAGTGGTTGGATTTGATGGAAATTTAACCGGTAATTTAAACAAAGGGGCCTTGGTTTATCAGAAGCCGATTTCTAATTCTCCGGCGGCTAAAGCAGGTATAGAACAATTTGATATTATTTTAAGTGTTTATGGACAGCAATTAAATAAGGAAAATAATTTAGCGGAGCTAATCCAACAATACAAAATAGGGGATAAAATTGAAATGTCAGTACTTCGTGCCGGAAAAGAGATTAAATACATAGCAACTCTCTCAGAAATTCCAAATTAAAATTTAAAAATCAAAACTTTGGCAGCGGGTAAAATCCCGCTGCTTTAAGTTAAAGATAAATTAACCTAAGAGAGCAGAAGTTACATTTTTTGGCAGTAATGAATCCTGAAATAAATTTTGGTAATGTTTTGACGCAGAGTTCAAAACCTTTTTTTGTCATTTCGAATCCCGTCGTAAAGTCGGGATGAGAAATCCCTTAAACAGCGGTTTAATGAATTCTATTGTTTAAGAAATGACTACTGCTTTTTTCAATTAATTGCGGGTTGGGGGAATAGAGCTTGTTTTTTATTTTCCACTTATCCACATATTGGCCAATTCCATTTTTTTCCAATTTATTTTTAGCAGTGGTTTTTTTTTGAGACCAGTCCAAAAGGCTTGCAAAGTTGATTTTGTATCTTCCTTGAACAACAATATATTTTACTTCTCCTGCCTTGATGATTCGGCGTATTGTTTTTTGATCAACCCCGAATAACCTGGAAGCTTCAGAGACTGATATTCTAATTACGTTGGGCATATTATATTAAATAGTATTAATTAGATTTTATATATAGTATTATAATGTGGTAATTATGGTATTTTGTCTAGAGTAGTCTGGACAAAAATTGATATGTTTATAATATAATATTTTAAATAATTAGTCAAATTTTTAAAATAACTCTATTTTTATCTTATTTTTATAATGATAATATATGGCGATTAAGGGCTTTTATTGGAATAATATGACTAAAGCGGTTATTTAATAGCGATTTTTACGTTCTGTTGACTAAAATCTCCAAAATAGCTATAGTGAAATCTATTACTGTAACAATTATTAATATCTTGCGTCATAATAAACGTAATCTAATGAAACCTTTGAAACTCAAAGAAAAACTGTTACTGATAAGACTGAAAAAGAAAGACCCTGAAGCATTTTCTCAAATCTATGATCTGTATGTAACTCCGATTTACAGGTTTATTTTTTTTAAAGTTGCTACTCGTCAGGATGCAGAAGATTTAACATCAGAAGCTTTTTTAAAAGTTTGGCAGTATATTGCCGAGACAGAAAATGAGGTTGAAAATTTGAGAGCTTTTCTTTATAAAACAGCGCGCAATTTAGTAATAGATTTTTACCGCCGAAATGCTAAAAGGGATATTACTCAAGATATTGAAGTTTTAAATTCAGTCAGGGATGACAGACAACAGGATCTCTTATCAAGAATCGAGGCCAGGCTTGAATTAGAAAGCATGGAGAGTGTATTAAGAAG
>CAZCCC010000045.1:0-3328 GCA_964497245.1 uncultured Gammaproteobacteria bacterium
GCGATTATTGGATTTGTCTTTGGAACAATATTTTCTTTTTTAATTTCTGTTGGGGCAAATTCTCAGGGAATAGGCTGGAAATTTGTTATCTCCGGTGAATCAATTATTTGGTCAATTTTAGTATCTTTGTCAATTGGTTTAATTTTTGGTGTTTTTCCGGCAATGGCGGCAGCTAAATTGGATCCGGTTGAATCTTTGCGTAAAAATTAGAAGAATTTGTTATAAGTGGTAGTTTTATCAATTTGGATATATTTTTTCTTGACATTTTTTGAAAAATTATTTATACTTTTCTTACTAATTAATCACACATACCGTTGTAATTTAATTTGGGTCCTATTCCGGCAGACGCTTTAAGCGCTAAAAAAAACGGAATCCCTTTTAAAAACGGTAGAGGTCTTCGCTTTTGGCGGAGTTAAAAAAGGAAAAAATATGCCAGAAATCCCAGATTTACTGACAATGCTTAAGGCTGGCGTCCATTTTGGGCATCAGCAATCTAGGCGTCATCCTAAAATGGAACCTTATATTTTTACAGCAAAAAGTGGGTTTCATATTATTAATTTAGAAAAGACACAAGAAAAACTAAAAGAAGCTTTGGATTTTGTTAAAAAAATAGTGAGCAACGGCGGCACTATTTTATTTTTAAGTACAAAAAAGCAGGCAAAAAAAATTGTTGAAAAGCATGCCAAGGAGTGCGAAATGCCCTACATTATCGAACATTGGCTTGGCGGAACTTTTACTAATTATGTTGAAATTAAAAAAGTTATCAAAAGGTTTAGCAATCTAAAGAAAGAAAAAGCAAGTGGAGAAATGGATAAATATACTAAAAAGGAGAAATTAGAGTTTGATCGTGAAATTGAAAAGCTTCAACTTTCGGTTGGTGGAATAGAAAATATGTCAAAAATTCCGGATGCTATTTTTATCTGCGGAGTGAAAGATGAGAAAACAGCAGTTTTGGAGTCAATTAAAAAAAATGTTCCCATTGTTGCAATGTGCGATACTAATATAAATCCAGAAAAAATAACATATCCGATTCCGGCAAATGATGATGCTATAAAGTCAATTGAACTTATAACCAGTCTTATTGCTAAAGTGGTAAAAGAAGGTTTGGCCGAAAGAGATAAGAATCAGCAACAGTCAAAGCCATTATCAAGTTCCAGTAAGGAAAAAAATAAACCAATTTAATTTTGTTTTAATAATAATTAATAAAATATGATTGATTCTAAGCTTATTTCTAAACTCAGAGATTTAACAGGTGCTGGAATCGCTGATTGTCGCGAAGCACTTTTGAATTGCGATAATGAAATTGATAAGGCTATTGAATTTTTGCGCAAAAAAGGATCGGTAAAAGCGGCAAAAAAAGCGGAACGCCAAACAAGCGAAGGAGTAATCGCTATTGTTTCTCAAGATAAAAAAGTTGCCGTAGCCGGCCTTGCTTGTGAGACTGATTTCGTTTCAAGAAATCAAGATTTTATTGATACGGTTGAAGATTTTGCTAATTATTTATTTAAAAATGGCGAGGAAAAATTCAAATTATGGGCTGAAAGTCGGATAAAAGATGAATTAGTGATGAAGATAGGGGAGAATATCCAGCTGGCTGAATTTAAAATTTTTGAAGGCGAAATTATCGGTACTTATCTGCATTCAAATAAAAAAATTGCTTCAGTGGTTATTCTTTCTTCTGGAAGTCAGGAATTGGCTTTTGATTTGGCAATGCAGGTTGCAGCCATGTCACCCAAATATTTAAAGCCTGAAGATATACCGGCTGAAATTATTGAAAAAGAAAAAGAAATTTATCAAGAGCAGTTGAAAGTCGAAGGCAGGCCAAGTGAAATGTGGGAAAGAATAATTCCCGGTAAACTCAATAAATTTTATCAGGAAGTTTGCCTAACAAAGCAACCATTTATTAAAGAAGATAAAAAAAAGGTTGAGAATGTTATTGCCGAAAGTGGCAGCAGTATTGAGATTTTGGCTTTCCATCGTTTTCAAATTTAACTGATTATAATGCCTAAAATTGCCAAAATTGAAATCGTTTTTTGGGAGCAGGCCTACGAAGCTGACATTGCCGATTTTTTACTTGAGTTGGGCGAGCAATTAATTGTTAAATATGACAATGTAAGTGATCTTGGAAAAGTGATAAGTTTAAGTGAGATTTCCGATAGTGAATATTCCGCAAAAAACAGTAGTTTTGCAAAAATTATCAGGAAAGTGACAACTGAAGACCTGGAGTCTTATTCAGAGCTAAAAAAACAGAGACTTCAGGCGATTGAATATTGTAAAAAAGCGGTTGAACAATACAAACTACCGATGAAAATAATTAATGCTCATTTTTCTTTTGATGGAAGCCGTTTGGTTTTTCCATTTATTGCTGATGGCAGAGTTGATTTCAGGCAGCTGGTCAAAGATTTAACCAATTATTTCCATAAGTCTATACGCCTTCAGCAAATTGGGATACGGGATGAGGCAAGAATTTCCGGCGATTTTGGATCTTGTGGCAGGACATTATGCTGTAAAACCCATCTTAAAGAACTTGAAAGTATAACTTCTGACCTAGCTGACATGCAAAAAATTTCTCATCGCGGTTCAGACAGACTTTCGGGTATCTGTGGAAGGTTGCGTTGCTGTTTGGCGTTTGAGCGCAATGTTTATGAAGAAGCGGCAAAAAAATTTCCGCCGATTGGAACAATGGTAAAAACTAAACAGGGAAGAGGCAAGATTTTGTCTTGGAATATTTTAAAAAATTCTGTTGAAGTTATGCTGGAAAATAAAGAGGGTGGTATAATTGAAGTAGTGTTAAAAAAATGAAAAAAGCTGCTGATAAGTAAAATTTTTTTGCAATTTAATTTTTATATCAGTTGTTGGCCAGAGGTATAATAATTCAGCCCACTGATTAAACTATAAATATATGAACAGAAAAATAATTTTAATTTTATTTCTTCCATTTTTTCTTACTGCCTGTTTTAACTCGTCTAAAATTCAGCCGGCAGCAAAAGAAGATGTCCCAAAGAATATAGTTGATATTTCCGAAAAAAACCGGCAAGAAGTAAATGTTTTGGTTGGTGATGTTTTATACATAAAGCTTTTTGGTAATGATTATAAAAATTACCAATGGAGTTTTTCCAGCTTTGAGTCAATTGATTATTTAAATTTAGTTAAACATGAAATTTCCGTCCTTGACCAAGAGGATGGAAGTTATATAGATGAATGGGAGATAGAAGTAATAAAAGAAGGTTCTTTTAGTCTTAAATTTGACTATGGCAAGCTAAACAAAGATCCGGAATCATTTTTTGAAGTGGAAGTGGTAAGTCAGAAAATAAGCAATTAATAAATT
>CAZCCC010000046.1:0-1584 GCA_964497245.1 uncultured Gammaproteobacteria bacterium
GATATCGGACATCAATTCCCCGAGGAGGATATGCACGGCATTGATTATATAATCCCAAATATTACCTCCCTGAAAGGCAAAGAAAAAAACATACGCGGAGTGATAATTACCCATGGACATATGGACCACATAGGAGCTGCTCCCCATCTTTTACCCAAATTAGGCAATCCGCTTGTCATTGGAGCTCCAATGACTATTGCCCTGCTCAAAAAACAGCTTGAAAATTATCATCAAAAATTTACCCCTAACATTCTGGAAATTAAGGATTTGAAAATGACCATTACACTTGGTATATTCAAGGCATCTTTTTTTCAGGTATCTCATAGTATTAAAGATTCTGTCGGGATAATTTTAGAAACCCCTTATGTCAACATCATTCATCCGGGCGATTGGCGATATGATCTAGATCCAGTAGAGGGCCCGAAAACCAATCTTAATCACCTATCAAGGTGGTCGGAAAGAAAACCTTCCGTTTTAATGATGGAAAGTCTCGGGGCAACCCAAGAAGGACGGCAAGGATCGGAAAAAGAAGTTTACAATAATATTGAAAATATAATAAAAAAAGCGAAAGGAAGAGTAATTTTTGCCACTTTTGCTTCAATGCTTGAGCGAATCGGCCAAGTAATACAAATTGCCGAAAAACATGGAAAAAAAGTGGCTGTTGACGGCTATAGTATGAAAGCTAATGTTGAAATCGGAAAACAATTCGGTTTTATAAAATCAAAAAAAGATACCCTGATTGAAATTTCAAAAACCGAAGAATACCCTAAAAATAAAATCGTAATAATTTGCACCGGATCGCAAGGAGAAGGCCGAGCAGTCTTAAGAAGAATAGCCAATGGAGAGCACCGGCACATTAAAATAGAGCCGGAAGATACTGTTGTTTTTTCCTCCTCGGTTATTCCTGGCAATGAAAGAACTATCCAATATTTAAAAGACAGTCTATACCGGCAAGGTGCTGAAGTAATTCATAAAGAAATAATGGATGTTCACGCCGGTGGACATGGAAAAATTGAAGATATAAAATTGCTTCTCAAAGAAGTGCAGCCTAATTATCTAATCCCCGTTTACGCCAATCACTATTTGCTCCGCGAAGCCGGAAAAGTTGCGGAAAGCACCGGGTTTGAAAAAAATAAAATTTTAATCGCCGATAATGGCCAAATAATTGAATTTAGCAAAAATGGCGGCCGTTTGACCAACCAAAGAGTTCCAACCGATTATGTTTTTGTTGACGGGCTTGGAGTCGGTGATGTTTCACATGTCGTTTTACGCGACCGCCAAGTGATGGCTGCCGACGGGATGATTGTTGTAATTGCCACAATTGATAAAAAAACCGGAGCTTTGGTTCAAAATCCCGATTTAATTTCCAGAGGCTTTATTTATATGAAAGAAAACAAAAAATTAGTGGAAGAAACCAGAAATAAAGCCAAACAAATATTCAAAGGTAACCTTCAGGGCGGAATTGATGAAAATTACTTTAAAGATAAAATAAGAAATGAAATCGGCAAATTCCTCTACCAAAAAACTCAAAGAAGGCCAATGGTCCTTCCAGTAATAATCCAAATATAAAAGTAAAGCAAAAAC